>JBBSQG010000409.1:0-3267 GCA_038258125.1 Solirubrobacterales bacterium | reverse complement strand
GCGCCCGGCGCCCGGCCGGCGCGCTCGACATCGCCGGGGAGGGCCCGCCGCTCGGCACGCGGCTGGAGCTCGGCGAGGACGTCCGGCTCGCCCTGTTCACGTCACCGGGCTGCCGGCTGTGCCGTTCGCTCGTCCCGCGCGCCCAGCGCCTCGGCGCCGGCATCTTCGACGAGGTCGCCGACGCCGGCGCCTGGTCGGCCGCCAACGTCCCCGGCGCCCCCTTCGCCGTCGCGCTCGCCGCTGACGGCACCGTCCTCGCTAAGGGCACGGTCAACACGAGCGCCCAGCTCGCGTCGGTGGCCGGGGCCGCGCGGACCGCCCAGGAGGCCGGCCCCGAGCACCCGCAGCGCAGCTCGCGCCGCGGCTTCCTGCAGACCGCGGGCGCCGCGGTCGCGGTCCTCACCGCGGGCCGCCTGACGAGCGCGCTCGTCGCGCCCGGCGAGGCCGACGCCTACCACTTCTGCGGCCACGTCTACACGACCGACGGCTGCCCGCACCCGACGGGGCTGCCCAGGATCGACCGCCACGGCTTCCCGCTGCGCGCCAAGGACGGCAAGCCGGTCGACGACCTCGGCCGCCTGATCGACGCCAGCGGCGCCCCGCTCGACGACGCCGGCGGGCCGCTGCTCGATCCCGACGGCCGCCCGCAGCCGCCCGCCCGCCGCCGCCGCGTCTGCACCGCCGCCGGCAAGCGCTACAAGATCTCCGTCCGCACCGACGGCTCGTGGTATCGCTGCTGCGACGGCCACGTGCGCAAGCTCATCGACTGCTGCACGACGAGCCAGCGCAGGATCAACGGCGACCGCGCGCTGAGGGGCTATTGCTACGCCAACCGCCACGTCTTCTGCGTCATGTACTACCAGACGAGGACGCCGTGCTGATCGCGCTCGCCGCCGCCGCGCTGATCGCCGGCGTCGCCGGCGCATGGTCGCCGTGCGGCTACTCGATGGTCGACACGCTCGCGCCGCACGGCTACGCCCGGCGCATGCGCATCACCGCCGTCGCCTGCCTGACATTCGCCGCCGGAGCACTGGCGGGCGGCGTCGCGACGTTCGGCGGCCTGGCGCTGATTGGTGGCGTACTCGGTACGAGCCACGCCGTAGCGGTGGCGATCGCCGCGGCGCTGCTGCTCGCCGCCGCCGCGGGCGACGCCGCCGGCCGGCGGATCGTCCCGCAGGTTCGCCGCCAGGTGCCCGAGGCGTGGCGGCGCGTGCTGCCCGTGCCGCTCGCGGCGGGCCTCTACGGCGTGCTGCTCGGGCTCGGCTTCACGACGTTCGTGCTCTCCTTCGCCGTCTACGCGCTCGCCGCCGCCTGCCTGGCGCTCGGCGACACCGCGGTCGGCGTCGTCGTCGGCCTCGCGTTCGCGAGCGGGCGGATCCTGCCGGTCGTCGTGCTCGCCCCGCTGCAGGAGACCGCGCGCGGGATCGACATCGCCGCCGCGATGGCCGAGCGCCCGCGCGTCCTGCGAGCGATCCGAGCGGCCGGCGCGCTCGCACTGAGCGCCGCCGCGCTCGCGCTGCTGCTCGGCGGCATGCCCGCCACGGCGGCCAGCGAGCTCCGGCTGACCGACAGTGGCACCGACCCCAGCGCGGCCGGCGCGGCCGTCGCCTGGCAGGTGCCGGGAACCCCGACGGGCATCATCCTGCGCGCCGACGGTGCCGCGCAGGCGCTGCCCGGCGCCGACCCGGCGCTCGGCCCCGACAACGTCGTCTGGCGCGAGGGCGGGACGCTCGTCGTCGCCGACCAGGCCACGCTCGCCGTGCGTCAGCGCGTCGACGCGCCCGGCGCCGAGGAGCCGGCCGTCTCTGGGCGCTGGCTTGTCTGGCGTGCCCGGGAGGCCCGCGGTGACGTGCTGCGGGTGCTCGACCTCGGGGCGACCGACCGGCCGCCGGCCGACATCCGTCGCACCCGCGCGCCCGATCGCATCGGCCGCCCGTCGATCGACGGCGACCGGGTCGTCTACCACCTCGCCGTGCGCGCCGACAACAGCGCGATCGAGGAGATCTACCTGCCGACGCGGCGGCGCACACGGCTGCGCACGGGCCGCAACGGGGCGCAGCTGCTCAACCCGTCCGAGCAGGGCGGATCGCTGCTGTTCGTGCGCTCCAGCGCCGAGCGCCAGGAGGTCCTGCTCGGGCCGCGCCGCGCCCGCCGCGGCGCCCGTGACCGGCGGCTGCTGAACATGCACGCCGCCATCCGCCGCGACGCGGGCCGCGAGCCCGGCCACGCGCGCCACGGGGCCGGCTATCGCGGTGGCAAGGCGCCGAAGCTCCCACAGCGGGCGCCAGAGGGCGTCACGGTCACGCTTTGGAGCACGGCGCTCGCGCCGGGCGCCGCCTACGTCAGCCGCATGCGCCGCACCGCGGCCGGGACGTCGAACGTGATCGTGCGCCTCGCGCGCTGACGCAAGCGACATCGGGGTGGGATGCCCGCCCCGGCGCCGCCGGGCCACTCGCGCGGCCGCGTCAGCTGACCGCCGCGGCGCTCGCCGCCGGGCCGGCCAGCGCGACAGCAGCGACCGGCGGGGCAGCCGCCGAGCGCGACCGGATGCTCGGCACGAACAGCGCGATCACCGCGCCGAGCGCCAGCACCGCGGCGCCGATCGGCAGCGCCGCCACGACGCCGTCGCTGAAGGCCTGCGGCGACGCGTAGGAGCCGTGTGCGCTGAAGACCGTCGCCAGCACCGCGACGCCCATGACGCCGCCGAGCTCGCGGATCGCGTTCGTCGCGCCCGACGCCTGACCGGCCTCCGACGGCCGAACGGCGCCGAGGACGGCGTTCGCCGACGGGGCAAAGACGAGCGCCATGCCGGTCCCGGCGATGACGAACGGGGCGATCAGGCTTGCGTAGGCCGTGTCCGGCGCGGCGATCGCCGCCAGCCAGAACAGCGCGATCGCCTGCAGCGCGAGGCCGGCGGCCATCAGCGGCCGCGAGCCGATCCGGTCGCTGAGGATGCCGGCGATCGGGGCGACGATCATCGGCATGCCGGTCCACGGCAGGGTTCGCAGACCGGCCTCGAACGGCGAGTAGCCCTGCGCGGTCTGAAAGAACTGCGAGAGCAGGATCGACCCGAAGACGCCGAAGAACATCGCGAACGAGACGCCGTTGGAGGCGGCGAAGGCGCGCGATCGGAAGAACCGCAGCGGCAGCATCGGCGCCGGCGCGCGCCTCTCCCACCAGTTGACCGCGCCGAGCAGCACGACGCCGGCGCCGATCGAGACCCTGACCGTCGTGGCGGTCCAGCCCAGCGCGGTGGCGCGAACGATG
>JBBSQG010000408.1:0-3286 GCA_038258125.1 Solirubrobacterales bacterium | reverse complement strand
GAGCGCGAGGACCCGCGATTCGCAGTCCAGGCCGCGGCTGACGGCCTGTGCCTCGGTGAGGCCGGCCGACGCCAGCGTCGGATTGGTGAAGGTGATGCGTGGCATGGCCGTGTAATCGATCCGCTCGGCGGCCGCGCCGAAGGCGTTGTCGACGACGAGGCCGCCGTGCTTGGCGGCGACGTAGACGAACTGCGGGTGACCGGTGACGTCGCCGGCTGCCCAGACTCGCGGGTTGGTCGTGCGCAGGTGCTCGTCGACGACGATTTCGCCACGCTCGCCGATCTGCACTCCGACGGCGTGCAGGCCAAGACCGCCGGTGCGCGGCCGTCGGCCGGTGGCGAGCAGCAGTCGAGCGGCGCGGAACTCCTGGTCGCCCGCGGTCACGGCCACGTCGCCGTCGCGCCGCACCGCGGTCGGCCGGGCACCCTCCCGGACATCGATGCCCTGCCCGACGAGCGCGTCGCGGATGCCGTGCGCGAGCTCGGGCTCCTCCCCGCGCGCCATGCGCGAGCGCACGAGCATCGTCACCCTCGTGCCGAGCTGGGCGAACAGCTGGGCCTGCTCCATCGCGACGTAGCCGCCGCCGATGACGATCATCGACTCGGGCAACTGCTCGAGCGCCATCGCGCTCGTCGAGGTCAGATAGCCGCTGCCGGTCACGCCGGGGATGTCGGGGATGTGCGGTTCGCTGCCTGTGGCGATCAGGTAGTGCGCGGCCTCGACGCGCAGGCCGTCGACGTTCAGCGCCGGCCCGTCGGTGAAGCGGGCGTGGCCGTCGATGAGGTCGATGTCGTACTCGGTCGCGATGTCGAGGTACTTCTCCTGGCGCAACCGGTCGACGATCTCGTCCTTGCCGGCAATCAGCGCGGCGAGGTCGACCGGCCCCGCCTGCGTGAGGATGCCGGGGAACCGGTGGTGGTCGGCGCGCCGGCGCGTCTCGGCGGCGGCCAGCAGCGCCTTGGACGGGATGCAGCCGACGTTGACGCATGTGCCGCCCACCGTGGCGTGCTCGATCATCGCGACGCGCAGGTCGCGCCGCCGCGCGGCGATCGCCGCGGCGAACGCGCCACCACCCGAGCCAACGATCGCCAGGTCGTAGGCGTCAGCCGCGTGCTTGCGCTCAGCAGTCAAGGCGCTCGACCGCCTTCAGGTAAGCCTCGGTGAAGGTGGGGAACTGTGCGACGCTGTCGCGCAGTACCGACAGCGGCGTGCGGGTCTTGATTGCCACGGAGACCGTGACCCGGCCGGACCCGTCGATGCGG
Source organism: Solirubrobacterales bacterium (assembly GCA_038258125.1). Taxonomy (GTDB): domain Bacteria; phylum Actinomycetota; class Thermoleophilia; order Solirubrobacterales; family Solirubrobacteraceae; genus CADCVQ01. Next base: position 2,024 of record JBBSQG010000408.1, on the reverse strand, counting down.
CCCTCGCCCTTGAAGACGTCGATGCCGTCGTCGCGGTAGGCCTGCACCTGCGCGGCGTCGTCGAGGTTGCGGATCATGCAGTCGCGGTAGGCCGCAACCTGTACGCGCACTCGCCGCCGACGAGCTCGCGCTGCGCGACCCGCAGGCCCTGCGCGCTCAGACGCGAGACGGCGACCTCCCCGGCCGGGCCGCCCCCGATAACGACCGCGTCATAACGCGCGGCGCTCACGACTCGCCGCCGTGACGCATCGCGACATCGGGCGGGGCGCACGCGCGCTGTCGACGCCCCCGCGCGACGATCAGCGCGCTGACGATGACCACCGCCAGCGCACCGACGCCAACGCCGAGCACGCTGCCCAGCGCGATGCCCCCCAGCAGTCCGGCGAGCAGCGGCAGGCCGGCACAGCAGACGACCGCAAAGGCTGCGACGCCCAGCGCGGCCAGACCTCGCTTGCGCCCCGTCTGCGGGGCCGTCAGCTTGTCGTTCATCAGCATCCCTTTCGCTCGACGCGGCGACACGCCGCGACGTGCTCGGCGTTGTCCTCGAGCAGCGCCCGGCCAAGCGCCAGCAACTCGCTGACACGCGCATCCGCGACGCGGTAGTACACGGTGCGGTGCTCGCGGCGCGTCTGGACGAACCCACACCAGCGCAGGCACGCCAAATGGTTGGACAGGTTCGTGCGGCCCAACCCCAGCGCCTCGGTCAGCTGCCCGACCGACAGCTCGCCGCGCTCGCGCAGCAACTCGAGCACCCGCACCCGCCCCGGGTCAGACAGCACCTTGAAGTACTTCGCGACCAGATCAGGCTCGGTCGGCTGCCGCGGCAGCAGGAAGGGCCCGTGGACGCTTGCGTTGGCGCTGGCGTTGCCGGTCATCATGTCAGCATAGCCTGACATGAGGTGCGATGGTCCTGTGTTTGCGACGCTCGCGCGGAAAGCTCACGGATGACAGCGGCGCGGGGCCTTCCAGGTGGACGTGGCAGCCGCGGCGCCGGCAGGCTTCGCCGGCGCCCAGCCGCCGGGTCAGGCGTCGCCGCGGCGCAGCAGGCTCGCGGCGACGAGCCCGAGGACCGCCCCGAACATCGCGTGCGCGGCCCACCAGCTCCACTCGGGGGTGGAGGTGTAGAGCGTGTCGACGGTCTGGATCTGATTGACGATCAGGTTGACGACGACGACCTCGAGCAGTAGGCCGAACATCATCCCGAACGCGATCGCCTTCGCGATGCTGGGGCGGCTGCCGAGCACCATCGCCAGCAGGCCGACGCCGACGGCGCCAAGCATCATCGAGTTCATCATGTGCCCCATCAGCCCGACGGCGACGGCGCCGAGTTCGAAGCTGCCGTGAAACCAGTCCAGCCCGAACGGGACGCTCGGGATCGCGGTGATCGCAGTCCAGAAGCTCGTGTCGATGCCGGGCACGGCGGTTGGCTGCTGGGCGACCGCTCCGACGATCATCTGCCACATCGCCATGACCATTCCACCCGCCAGGCCGGCGATCGCGCCGGTGCGAACGAGCGCTGGGATCGCGAGCCGCCCTGCCTTCTGGCGGTGCAGGTGCAGGCCTCCAGTCGTATGCGCTTGCATCAGAGTCTCCTCTCAGAGAGTTGCGCTTGTATGCCGGTCTGATGCGCCCGACGTGGCTGAGGATTCACGGCCAGGCTGAATCGTTTGCGCCACCGCGCGAGTCCGATCAACACGCGCCGCAGGAGGGGCGCACCGGGCAATCGCAAACGATGGAGCACGAGCATGCAACGGGAATTCGATGTCGTGGTGATCGGCGCGGGTCCGGCCGGCGAGGTGCTGGCCGGTCGCCTGGCGGAAGGTGGCGCCAAGCACGTGGTGATCGTCGAGCGCGAGCTCGTCGGCGGCGAGTGCTCGTTTTATGCGTGCATGCCATCCAAGGCGCTGCTGCGCCCCGCCGAAGCGCTGCGCGAGGCCGCGCGGGTGCCGGGGGCCGCGCAGGCCCTGAGGGGAGCTCTCGACGTCGGGGCGGTGCTCGCGCGGCGCGATGAGATCGTCAACGAT
>JBBSQG010000407.1:0-3287 GCA_038258125.1 Solirubrobacterales bacterium | reverse complement strand
TCGGGGCGGGCGTCACCGTGCTCGCGGGCGCGCCCGACGGACGCAACATCAACGACGGCTGCGGCTCGACGCACACCGCGTCGATCGTCGCCGCCATGCGCGCCGGCGGGCATGACATCGGCTTTGCCTTCGACGGCGATGGCGATCGCGTGCTGGCGATTGACCGTACCGGCGCTCTCGTCGACGGCGACGAGCTCGTCGCGCTGGCGACGCTGCACCTGCGCGCCGAGGACCGCCTGCCGGGCGGCGGCGTCGTCGTCACGGTGATGACGAACTACGGCTTCCACGCCGCGATGGCCGCAGCGGGCGTCGACGTCGCGACGACGGCCGTCGGCGACCGCTACGTGCTCGAGGAGCTGCGCGCCCGCGGCGGGGGCCTCGGCGGCGAGCAGTCCGGCCACATCATCGACATGGGCTTCGTTCCCTCAGGGGACGGGATCGCCTCGGCGCTGCTGACGCTCGAGGCGCTCGCCGGCGACGACCTCGCCGAACGCGGCGCGATGGACAAGCTGCCCCAGAAGCTCGTCAACGTGCGCGTCGCCGACCGCGACGAGGCGATGGCCAGCGACGCGCTGAGCGCGGCGACCGAGCGCGAGTCGGCGGCCCTGGAGGGGCGCGGGCGCGTGCTCGTTCGCCCATCGGGGACCGAGCAGCTCGTGCGGGTGATGGTCGAGGCGCCGACCGCGGAGGAGACCGATGCGGTCTGCGGGCGCCTCGTGGCGATCGTGCAGGCCGAGAGCGCCTAGAGCAGGGAACGCGTCGGGCTCGCCTAATCTCCTTGCATGTGCGGAATCGTCGGCTACGTCGGCCAGCGCCCGGCCCAGGAGATCCTCCTCGCCGGCCTGGAGAAGCTCGAGTACCGCGGCTATGACTCCGCCGGCGTGTCGGTCCTCGCCGACGGGGCGATCGCCTCGGTGCGCGCGGTCGGCAACCTGAGCAAGCTGCGCGAGGCTGTCGCGCACGGCAGCGCCGGCGCCGATCCACACGAGAGCGGCCCGCCGGTCGCCGTCGCGGTCGCCGACGAGGACGTCACGATCGGCATCGGCCACACGCGCTGGGCAACGCACGGCCGCGTCACCGAGTCAAACGCCCACCCGCACTTCGACACGAGCGACCGCGTCCACGTCGTCGTCAACGGCATCGTCGAGAACTACCTCGCGCTCAAGCAGCGCATGACGGACATGGGCGCCGACTACACCTCGGAGACCGACGCCGAGGTCATCGCCCATCTCATCTCCCACCACATGGCGCTGGGCAGCCTGACCGAGGCGGTCTGCGCTGCCTACAACGAGCTGGAGGGCCACTACGCGTTCGTCGCGATGAGCGCCGACGAGCCCGGCACGCTTGTCGGTGCGCGCAGGGAGTGCCCGCTGATCGTCGGCCGCGGCGACGGCGAGCAGTTCCTCGGCTCGGCCGTGCCCGCCTTCCTCGCCCACACGCGCGACGTGCAGTTCATCGAGAACGGCGAGATCGTCGTGCTGCGCGCGGGCAGCGTGGAGTTCCTGACACCCGACGGCGCGCCGCTGGAGCGCGAGATCACGCACGTCGACTGGGACGAGGCGACCGCCGAGAAGGGCGGCTACGAGACGTTCATGCTCAAGGAGATCCACGAGCAGGCCGACGCCGTCGCCGAGACGGTCGCCGACCGCACGGCGCGCGGCGACGGCGTCGACCTCGCCGAGGCCGAGCTCGACGAGTCGCTCCTGCAGGGCATCGACCGGATACTCATCCTCGCCGCCGGGACGTCGTTTCACGCCGGCCTGATCGGCCGCTACGCAATCGAGGAGTGGGCGCGCATCCCGGTCGACATGGACATCGCCTCGGAGTGGCGCTACCGCAACCCGATCGTCGGAGAGCGAGAGCTCGTGATCGGCATCACGCAGTCCGGCGAGACCGCCGACACGCTCGCCGCGATGCGCCTGGCTCAGGAGCGCGGAGCGAAGGTGCTCGCCTGCACGAACGTCGTCGGCTCGCAGGCCACGCGCGACGCCGACGGGGTCCTCTACACGCGCGCTGGCCTGGAGGTCTCGGTCGCGGCGACGAAGACGTTCGTCTGCCAGGTCGCGGCGATGTACCTGCTCGCGCTGCGCCTCGCCGAGCTGCGCGGCACGATGGCGCCCGAGCGGATCGCCGAGCTCGTGGGGGAGATCAAGCAGCTGCCGACGCGCATCACCGAGCTGATCGAGACGCTCGACGCGCCCGTCAAGGCCGCGGCCGAGCGCCACGCCGATTCGGAGTTCTACCTGTACCTCGGCCGCCACGTCGGTCGCGCGGTCGCGCTCGAGGGCGCGCTGAAGCTCAAGGAGATCTCCTACATCGCGACCGACGCCTACGCCGGCGGGGAGATGAAGCACGGCCCGATCGCCCTGCTCGACGAGTCCACCCCGGTCGTCTGCGTCGCCACCGACATGCCGATCCTCGACAAGATGATCTCCAACATCCAGGAGGTCCGCGCGCGCGGCGCGCACGTCATCGCGATCGCGACCGAGGGCGACACCCGGCTGGAGCCGGTCGCCGAGGAGGTCATCTACGTCCCGCGCACCGACTGGATGCTGCAGGCGCTGCTCGCGGTCATCCCGCTGCAGCTGTTCGCGTACTACGTCGCCCGCCACCGCGGGCTGAACGTCGACCAGCCGCGCAACCTGGCCAAGACCGTCACCGTCGAGTAGCGCCGGCGAGGCCGCGTAACAGATCCTGCGCGGATCGTGTGCGGCTCTACCATCAGGCCCATGTCCGTCGGCATCGACCTGCTGGAGATCGAGCGGATGGAGGCGGCGCTCGAGCGCCGGCCGGGGCTCGCGCAACGGCTGTTCACCGAAGGCGAGCGGGCCTACGCGGCAGCGCGCGCGCGGCCCGGCCAGCACCTCGCGGCGCGCTTCTGCGCCAAGGAGGCGGTGGCCAAGGCGCTGCGCCTCGAGGCCTGGAATCCGCACGACATCGAGGTCGTCGGCCAGGGGGCGCAAACCGCGATCGCGCTACATGGCGAGCTCGCCGCGCTCGGGGTGGCGGTCGACATCTCGATGACGCACTCCAAGGCGACGGCCGGCGCGGTCGCGCTCGTGCGCGCGTGACGGCGGCGCTGCCCGACTGGCTCGACCCGCTGCCGGGAGCCGAGCAGATGCGCGCGACCGACCGCTGGGCGATCGAGCAGCGCGACATCGCGTCGCTGGACCTCATGGAGCGCGCCGGCGCGGGCCTGGCGCTGCAGACCGACCGCCTCGTCGCGCGCGGCCCGATCGCGATCGTCTGCGGCAAGGGCAACAACGGTGGCGACGGCCTCGTCGCCG
>JBBSQG010000406.1:0-3289 GCA_038258125.1 Solirubrobacterales bacterium | reverse complement strand
GCCGCGCGCCCGCGGCGGCCGCGCGCGCGGCGCGACCGAGATCGCCGGCCGACGCGTGACGCTCCTTCGCGCGCTTGGCCATCGCCCGCGCGAGCACGGTCTCGAAGGCAGGTGGCAGATCGGGCGCGCGCTCGAGCACCGACGGCGGCGGCGTGCGGTCGTGCGCGTAGAGCTTGGCGAGATCGTTGTCGAGATCGAACGGGACGCTGCCCGTCAGCGCGCTGAACAGGACGCAGCCGAGCGAGTAGATGTCCGCGCGGGCATCGACGCGCTCGCCGCGCGCCTGCTCGGGAGCGACGTAGTCGATCGTGCCGAGGAAGGCGCCCGTCCGCGTCGGCCCCGAGTCGCTCTGGACGTGGCGGGAGAGGCCGAAGTCCGTCAGGTACACGTGGTCCTGCCCGCCCACCTGCGCGAGCAGGATGTTCGCCGGCTTGACGTCGCGATGGACGAGCCCGTGCGCGTGCGCGGCATCGAGCGCCTGGCCGACCCCGTCGATGATTGCCGCCGCGCGCGCGGGCGCGAGGCGGCCCTCCTTGGCCAGCGCGCTGCGCAGGTCGGTCCCCTCCACGAAGCGCATCGCGATGTAGAGGATCCCCTCCGCCTCGCCGATCGCGTACACCGGGATGACGTTCGGATGCTCGATCTGCGCGGCGATGCTCGACTCGCGCTCGAAGCGGTCGCGAAACGCCGGATCCTGGGCGAGCTGCGGTGCGATCACCTTCAGCGCCACGACGCGGTCGGGACGCTGCTGGCGGGCGCGATAGACGACGCCCATGCCGCCGCGCCCGGCGACGGCCTCGATGACGAACCCGTCGATCTCGTCGCCAGGGCCGAGCGGCGCGCTGCCGGGGGTCGTGCTCATCGGCGCAGCCTAGATGAGCGGTCGCCTCCGCAGGCTTCGCGGTCGATCCCGCCGACCGAGGCGCTGCGCGACCGGCTGTCCGCCGATGCCCGGCTGATCGGCGGCATCGCCTTCGAGGTCGTCTTCGCGGCCGCCGTGATCTACCTGCCGCCGCTGCAGGGGGCTCCCCCACACCGCCGGGCTTGGCCTGGCCGAGCTCGCGATCCTGGCCTGCTTCCCGATCGTGGTGTGGGGCAGCGACGAGCTGCGCCGCGCCTGGCTGCGACGTCGCGCCGCTCGGTAGCTGCCGCGGGCGGCGGTGGTCGCACCGATCAGCCCAGGCTCACAACCAGCAGGCTGGTGAGGCCTTCCGCGGCGGCGGCCGCGTTGAGGTCGTGATCGAGACACGCGAACCCCGTGCAGCCAGTCGCTTCTGCTGCGCGTAGACCGCTTGCGAGCTGGACTGCGTCGTATCCGCGCAGGGCATGCCTCGCTGCCAGCTCCGTCGCGGCAGACAGCAGCGCACGGTCGACGTCCAAGATCGCCGATGTCGACCAGATGCGCTCAAACCGCGTCCAAGCCTCGCTCTCGGCGCGGGCGGTCAGCCGCCGTCCGCGACGGGCACGCGAGAGTCCGGCGCGGGCCTCGACCTGGGCGATCCCCGACGCCACGACAATCTCGTGCTCGACAAGGACCTCGCGTACCGCCGGCGCAGTCGCCTCGCCCAGAACCACCGAGAGCAGCGCGCTGGTGTCGAAGAACGCGCTCAGCGCCGATCCTCGAGGACCTGCGTGGAGATCGGAACCCCCGCTGAGGCGAGCGCACGCACCACGCCGGGGACATCGGTCGCGACGCCCGGCCACGTGATCAGGCCTTGGTCGACCAAGCGCTGGACCCCAGTGGGCGCGCCGACGGGCCCGATCCGGGCGACCGGCGTGCCACGCCGCGTGACCACGACGGTCTCCCCCGCCTCGACCGCATCGACAATCGCGCTCGCGTCGCGCTTGAGCTCTTTGATGCCAACCTGGCGCACGTGATCACATTAGCACCACAGGTAGTCACCTCAGCGGACCAGAAGCCCTCGAGATCCGTGACGGCGCTCGTGCGACGCACCCTCGCGTCCGCCATGCATCTCCGGCAGGAAGGCAACCAATGCGGGCGGAGGGACTCGAACCCCCAAGGCTTGCGCCACCGGCACCTAAAGCCGGCGTGTCTACCAATTCCACCACGCCCGCGCGTGCCCCCCGGCAGGGGTGATTGTATGTTGGCCACGATGGCCGAGGGCAAGCTCATCATCGAGCACCCCAACCGCGACCGGCCCGCAGCGCAGGCCACGCGCGCGCTCGTGGTCGGGCTGCTGGTCGTCAGCACGGCGATCTTCGCGCTGGCGACGGTCGGCGGCTGGGAGAAGATCCAGGGCGCCAAGCCGGTCCACGTCGCCTACGTGATCATCTACCTGCTGCTGGCGTTCTACATCGCGCGCTGGCGCAGCGGGCTGCTGCCGGTGGCGGCCTCGTTCGCGATCATCCTGCTCATCTTCTGCGCGATCAGCGGGCCGCAGTGGTTCTCGCGCGACGGCGACGGCTTCACCGATCCGCTGCTGCCGTCGAGCGTCGTCGGGGTGCTGACGCTCGTGCTCGTGCCGCTGCAAATGCTGCTCATCGCGGCCGCCGCGCGCGGCTTCTCGCAGAAGTGGAGCGTCGAGGTCGAGCGCTCCGGCGGGCCGTCGGGATGGGTCGCACCCGCGGGCTGACTCTAGAATCTGCGGCCTGCTGCGCTCGCCCGGGTGCTGGAACTGGAATACAGGATCGGCTCAAAACCGATTGCCCGTAAGGGATTGTGGGTTCGAATCCCACCCCGGGTATCGCGACGAATCGCCGGTGTCATGTCGAATCCGCAGACTGTCGCGCTGCATATTCGACACGACCTCCGTCACTCCACGACAGCCGCGAGCTCGTCGAGCAGCCCGGCGGGAGCCGCGATGACGCCGCCCGGCATCGTTCCCGCCGCCGCCAGCGGGCGCACCGAAAGCCCCGCGGCCTCGCACAGCAGCGATCCCGCCGCGATGTCCCACAGCTGCACGCCGCGCTCGTAGAAGGCGTCGTAGCGCCCGGCCGCCGTCCACGCCATGTCCAGCGCGGCGCTGCCCATCCGGCGCACGTCGCGTACCTGCGGCACGAGACGCCCGACGATCTCGCCCTGCACCGTCCGCACCGCGGGGTCGTAGGCAAAGCCGGTGGCGATCAGCGCACGCGTCAGGTCGCCCTGCGACGAGCAGCGCACCGCGGTCCCGTTGAGGGCCGGCGGTCCGCCCTCCCGGCAGCCGGCGAAGAGCTCCTCGCGCAGCGGGTCGTAGACGACGCCGGCCACCGCGCCGTCGTCGTCGTGCACGGCGACGCTCACACACCACTGGGGGATGCCGTAGAGGAAGTTCACGGTCCCGTCGAG
>JBBSQG010000405.1:0-3290 GCA_038258125.1 Solirubrobacterales bacterium | reverse complement strand
TGTCGCGGCCGCTGCCGCAGTCGACGACGTCCCGGCCACCGCCGGCGGTGCGGATGCGGTCCCGGCCGGGGCCACCGAGCAGCCGGTCGCGCCCGGCTCCGCCGAGCTTCTGGTCGTCGAGCAGGTCATTGCCGGAGCCGCCGTCGATCCGGTCGGTGCCGCTGCCGCCGGCCGCACGGTCGGCGCCGCTGCCGCCGCGCAGGTCGTCGGCGCCGCTGCTGCCGAGCAGCAGGTCCGCGCCGCTGCCGCCGCGCAGGCGGTCGTTGCCGGCTTCGCCGCGCAGCTTGTCGTCACCGCTCCCCCCGTACACGGTGTCGTTGCCGCGGCCGGCGCAGATGAGGTCGTTGCCGCCGAGCCCGTAGATCCTCTCGCCCGCGGGGCCGCCGATGATCACGTCGGGACCGGCGGTTCCCTTGATGAACCTCTGGCCCGGCTTGGCGATGATCGTCGCGGCGTGGCCGAAGCAGTAGCCGGCCGTCGCCGAACCCCCCGCGCCCGGACCCGGGCCGCCGGAGCCCGGCCCGACCGCGGCCGGCCCGACGACGACGCTCTCCCCCACCCCGCCGCAGACGCCGCCGGCGGGCAGGTTGTTCGCGTCGCCGCTGTACGCGGCGATCCAGCGATAGGTGCCGTGGACGGTCGGTGTGAACGGCGCCGACATGACGAGCCCGGCGCCCGCGGCGTACGGTACGCCGAGCGACTCGAACACCGGCGGGGCGGCGCACGTCGCGTCGTCGGGACCGTAGAGGCGGAAGTCGAGCGTCGCCCCGTCGACGGGTGAGACGCGCCCGCTCACGTTGGCGGAGTCGAGGATCGGCCGGCCGACCGTCGTGCCCGGCGAGGCGGCGGAGGCGATCGACGTCGTGGCGCGCGTGATCGTCACGCTGTTGGCGAACGCCGTGGCGTGCACGACGGTCGCTGCGCTGCGTTGCGTGTGCTCGGTCACCTGGCCCGTCTGGACCCCGGGCGCCGCGACGTTGGAGTCGGCGGCCGGGGCTTTCAGCACCCCGACTGTGAAGTCGATCAGGCAGAACGAGAATGGCGGGTCGGCGAGCGTCACGTGCGTGCCGCCGCGCGGGGTGAAGCGCACCTCGCCGGTCGCCGGGTCGCTGACGGCGACGTCGAAGACGAGGCCGTCGCACTGGGAGCCGGGACGCCCGGCGGCGGTGGCCGACAGCGCGAAGACGCCCGGGTCGGCTCCCGCCGGCGAGCACAGCCCGAAGAGGATCTGCGTGCAGGACGGCTTGAGCACGATGCCGCGCTCGGCGCCGCCGCAGACCCCGCCCTCGCCGGCGTTGCAGACGGTGTTCGTCGCGCTCGCCTGGCCGCCGTCGTTGAGGTTGGCCAGCGTGAGCGACGCCGGCAGGCCGCTGTCGCCGACCGTCATCGCGGCCGGCAACGTGATCTGCGCGCCGCCCTTGACCGCCGCCTGGGCGATGCCGGCCGGAGCCAGCAGCGCCAGCACGGCCAGCATCGCGGCGACGACCGCTCCGCGCCGTCCCCGCCGCCACACGCCGTCCATCAGCCGCTCACCAGCCGCCGTCGTCCCCGCGGCGGATCGCCGCCTGCGCCGCGGCCACGCGCGCGACCGGCACGCGAAACGGCGAGCAGGACACGTAGTCCAGGCCCGAGTTGTGGAAGAAGTCGATCGAGTCCGGGTCGCCGCCGTGCTCACCGCAGACGCCCAGCTTCAGCGACGCCTTCGCCTTGCGCCCGAGCCAGGCCCCCATTCGCACGAGCTGCCCGACGCCCGGCGTGTCGAGCGTCTCAAACGGCGAGCGGTCGAAGATCTTGCCCTCGATGTACGGCGCCATGATCTTGCTCTCGATGTCGTCGCGGCTGAAGCCGAGCGCGGTCTGCGTCAGGTCGTTCGTCCCGAAGGAGAAGAAGTCGGCGTACTCGGCGATCGTGTCGGCGAGGAAGCACGCCCGCGGCAGCTCGATCATCGTCCCGACGAGGTAGTCCTCGCGCGCGACGCCCTCCTCCTCGGCGACGCGGAGGATCAGCTCCACGATGATCTCCAGCTCGCGCTCGTAGTCGATCAGCGGGACCATCACCTCCAGCCGCGGCGGGCGCCCGTGGCGCGCCGTCACGGCGCATTGCGCGCGCATGATCGCCCGCACCTGCATCTCGTAGATCTCGGGATGCAGGATCGCCAGCCGGCAGCCACGCGTACCGAGCATCGGGTTGACCTCGCGCAGGGCATGCGCGCGCGGGTCGTCCTCGTCTGGTGGCAGGAACTCGTGCAGCGGCGGGTCGAGCAGGCGGATCGTGACCGGCAGCCCGTCCATCGCCTCGAGGATCTCCTCGAAGTCCTGCTGCTGCAGCGGCAGCAGCTCGTCGAGCGCCGCGCGCCGCTCCTGCACGGTGTCGGAGAGGATCATCTCGCGCATCTTCGGCTGGCGATCAGCGGCCATGAACATGTGCTCGGTGCGGCACAGGCCGATCCCCGCGGCGCCGAACTCGCGCGCCTTCGTCGCATCCTCGGGCGTGTCTGCGTTCGCGCGCACGCCGAGCCGGCGCAGCTCATCCGACCACGCGAGCACACGCAGGAAGTACTCGGTCATCTCGGGCTCGACGAGCGGCACGTCGTCGACCGTGACCTGCCCTGTCGTCCCGTCGATCGCGACGCAGTCGCCCTCGTGCAGGAGCGTGTCGCCGACGCGCAGCTCCTGCTTTTCGACGTCGATCTCCAGCGCGCTCGCGCCGGTCACCGCCGGGCGCCCCATGCCGCGCGCGACGAGCGCGGCGTGGCTGGCCTTGCCGCCCTCGGCGGTGAGGATCCCGCGCGCGGCGAAGAAGCCCGCGACGTCCTCGGCCTCGGTGAACGGGCGTACGAGGATCACGTTGCGGCCCGCGGCCTCCGCGTCGACGGCGGCCTGCGCGCTGAAGACGATCTCGCCCTTGGCGGCGCCCGGCGAGGCGGCGACGCCCTTGGCCAGGACCGCATAGTCGACGTCCGGGTCGAACGTCGGGTGCAGCAGCGCGTCGAGCATCTCGCAGTCGATCGTCGCGATCGCCTCCGCGCGCGTCAGCAGGCCCTCGGTCACCGCGTCGCAGGCGAACCGCACGCCGGCCTGTGCGGGGCGCTTGGCGTTGCGCGTCTGCAGCATGTACAGGCGCCCCTCTTCGATCGTGAACTCGGTGTCCTGCATGTCCTTGTAGTGGGATTCGAGCGTGCGCAGGATCTCCATCAGCTCGGCGTGCGCCTCGGGCATGACCTTGCGCAGATCGGCGATGTCCTGGGTGTTGCGCACACCCGACACGACGTCCTCACCCTGGGCGTTGAC
>JBBSQG010000404.1:0-3297 GCA_038258125.1 Solirubrobacterales bacterium | reverse complement strand
CGCCGCCGTAGCAGCCGGCGATGACGTCCTTGCGGTAGGCCTTCACCGTCTCTCGCGCGATGATCGCCGCCCCGATCGCAGCCTGGATCGGCACGTCGTACTGCTGGCGCGGGATCTTCTTCTTCAGCTTCTCGACGATGTTGCGGCCCTGGTCGTAGGCCTTGTCGCGGTGCACGACCATCGACAGCGCGTCGACCTGCTCACCGCCGAGCAGGATGTCGAGCTTGACCATGTCTGAGATCACCATCTCGCCAAGCTCGTAGTCCAATGACGCGTAGCCGCGCGTGCGCGACTTCAGCGCGTCGAAGAAGTCGATGACGATCTCGCACAGCGGGAGGTCGTAGGTGAGCTGCACGCGGTCGGCGGTCAGGTAATGCATTGCCTTGTGCGTCCCGCGGCGCTCGATGCAGAGCTCCATGATCGGCCCGATGTACTCCTTCGGGGTGAGGATCGAGGCCTCGATCATCGGCTCGCGGATCTCCTTGATCCGGCCCGGGTCGGGGAAGTCCGACGGGATGTGGACCTCCATCTCCGACTCGTCGGTCAATGTGACGTCGAAGCGCACTGACGGCATCGTCGCCATGAGCTCGATGTCGTACTCGCGCTCCAGGCGCTCGCGCACGATGTCCATGTGCAGCAGGCCGAGGAAGCCGCAGCGAAAGCCGAAGCCAAGCGCCTCGGACACCTCGGGCTCCCACGACAGCGCGGCGTCGTTGAGCGTGAGCTTCTCCAGCGCGTCGCGCAGGTCGGGGTACTCGTCGGAGTCGATCGGAAACAGCCCGCAGAAGACGACCGGCTGCACGTCGCGGTAGCCGGGCAGCGGCTTCAGATTCGGATCCCGCGCCCACCCGAGCTTCGTCGTCAGCGTGTCGCCGACCGCCAGCGCGGAGACCTCCTTGATGCCGGTGATGAGGAAGCCCACCTCGCCGGCGGAGAGCTGGTCGCAGACGACCATCGCCGGGGTGAAGAAGCCGATGTCGTCGATCTCGGCCTGCGTCGTGCCGACCATCGCCTTGATCGCGTCGCCTTTGCGGAAGACGCCGTCGACGACCCGGATGTAGGCGATCACTCCGCGGTACTGATCGAACTCGGAGTCGAAGATCAGCGCCCGCGGCGGCGCGTCCGGATCGCCGGACGGCGGCGGCACCTGCGCGACGAGCTGCTCGAGCACGTCGACGACGCCCTCCCCGGTCTTGCCGGAGATGTGCAGGATGTCGTCGGTCGGCTCTCCGAGCAGGTCGGCGACCTCCTCGGCCACGCGCTCGGGCTCGGCGCCGGGCAGGTCGATCTTGTTGAGGACCGGGATCAGCTCCAGGCCGCCCTCGATCGCCAGATAGGTGTTGGCGAGCGTCTGCGCCTCGACGCCCTGCGAGGCGTCGACGACGAGCAGCGCGCCCTCGCAGGCAGCGAGCGAGCGGCTCACCTCGTAGGTGAAGTCGACGTGGCCGGGCGTGTCGATCAGGTGCAGCTGGTAGCGCTCGCCGTCGCGCGCCTCGTAGAGCACGCGCACCGCCTGCGCCTTGATCGTGATCCCGCGCTCGCGCTCGAGGTCCATCGAGTCGAGCACCTGCGCGCGCATCGCGCGCGGGTCGACGGTCTGCGTCATCTCCAGGATGCGATCGGCGAGCGTCGACTTGCCGTGGTCGATGTGCGCGATGATCGAGAAGTTGCGGATGTGCGCTTGGTCGGCCACGGGCTACAGAGTAGGCGTCGCGGCGACGGGTCCGAAGGGGCTCCGCGGGCGCTAGGCCCGGCTTCGTCCGCTGGCGCCGCCCAGCGTGGACCTGTCGGCATCGATATGCCGAGCTGGCGACAGATCCCGCGGGCCGTCGCGTTCTTGATCTCGCGATGACGAGGTACGACTGCGCGTTCCCCGGTCGTGGCGGCCGGTCGAAGGGATCTCCTCCCCCCGCGCGCGACGCTCCTCTAGCACAACCGCGATGGCGTCCCTGACCATTGCGCGCGCTTGCTCGAGGCCCTCCCCCTGCGTGTGGACCTCCGGGAGCTCCGGAACGTGCGCGTACACCCAGCCCTCGCCCGCGTCCTCGTACACGACGTTGAAGGTCAGCGACCCCATCGCACATACGGTACGGGTTGAGCGGTCGTCGACGGCGCGCAGAGACCACGTGTCGCGCGGGGGCAGTTCACCGTAAGCGCGTCGGTCGAGCCGGGGTTCCGGTGGTCCGCTGTGCGCGGACAGCCGCCGCCGCCTTCAGTCCGCGGCATGCGACGATGGTCCCGTTCGATGCAAGCGGAAGACGACGAGACCCGCTGGCTCACACGCACGCGACGCATGCCATCCTGCGCACGCGGACTCCACGTTCGCCGGTCCCAAGCCGGGCGTTGCTCAGATCGTCAACTCCCTACTCGGCCGATTGCTGGTCGTTCGCAATGAGCACAGCCCCGAACGCGCGGGGGAACACCCGCGACTCCGAATGACGTCGCCCATAGGGAATGTCACGACTATGGATCATCTGGCGTCTCTTGTCTGCCACCGACGTCGATCCCACCGGCCGAATGGGTCAGGTTTGCGGTAGGCGCCGGCCGCCGGACGGATAGGCCGTCGGCCGCGCCTACGAGCGCCCGAATCGCGCTCGCACGAGATCGCCGATCTGCTGGGCCTCGGCGACCTGCATCCGCAGCACCGCGCGGCAGTAGATGACGATCCCTGCCCCCAGGCCGCCGCCGACGGAGATGATCTGCGACGGCAGCGAACGGCCGAGGATGGTGTCGAGCACCCACCACACGACGAAGCCGACGACGGCGAGCAGGATCGACGCGACGAGGATCCGCGCGACCGCGCGCGTCGTGTCGTAGCCCTCCAGCCGGCCGCCCAGCTCGCGGCGCAGGTAGTACATCTGCCCGGCCGTCATCGCCGCGCTGGCGACCGCGGTCGCGAAGACGATGCCGCCGGTCCCGAACGGCCCGACGAGCAAGAGCGCGACGACGAGGTTGATCACGAGCGTCGCGGCGCCCAGGCCGGTCGGCAGCCACGGCCGCTGCAGCGAGAAGAACGTCCGCGTGAGCAGCAGGTTGACGCCCGCGAACGGCAGGCCGAAGGAGAACCCGAACAGCGCCTCGGCGACGATCTGCGTCGAGGCGGTGCCGAACTCGCCGCGCTGGTAGACGAGGCGCGTGATCGGCTCGGCGAGCACGAGCGTGCAGGCCGCGGCGGGGATCAGCAGCAGGAAGATCTGGCGCGTGCCGGTGCCCGTCAGCGCGCGCAGGCCGTCGACGTCCTTGCGCGTCGCCATCCGCGCGAGCGCCGGGAACAGCACGGTGGCGACCGCGACGCTG
>JBBSQG010000403.1:0-3303 GCA_038258125.1 Solirubrobacterales bacterium | reverse complement strand
GTGCGCCGAAACGATCACGTCGTCGCCGGGCTGACCGAGGCGCAGCTGCTCAGCTGCGTGCTCATGCTCGCCGGTGCGATCTGGCTGTGGCGGCTGGCGCGCAGCGGGGGCTGGCGGCGCGAGGACGGCGGCGGCGAACCCGCGGTCGTCTCGACGGCGTAGGCCACGGCCGGCCCGCTGGACGCCTCAGCCGCCGAGCGTCTCGACGAGCGAGCGCCCTCCGCCGGCCGCCGGTGCCGCGGCCGGCCGCAGCAGCGCCGCGATCACCCACAGCCCGATCGCCGCGAGCGCAACCGACGCGCCGGCCGCGACATCGAGTTCGGCGCTGGCGACGAGCCCGAGCAGGCCGGCCAGCGCGCCGAGCGCGGCGGCGAGCGCGATCTGACCGCCGACCGTTCGCGCCAGCCGGATCGCCGCCGCGGCGGGGGCGACGATCAGCGCCAGCACGAGCAGGTTGCCGAGCCCCTGCACTGCGGCGACGACCGCCAGCGCTAGCAGCACCAGCAGCGCGAGCTCGACCCGGCCGGGTCGTACCCCGAGCGATCGCGCGGCGAGCGGGTCGAAGACGGCGAGTGACAGCGAGCGGTGGCCGGCGGCGAGCGCGAGCCCGACGAGCGCGGCGAGCGCACCGCCGGCGATGAGGTCGGTCGTGCTTGTGCCGAGCAGGTCGCCGAACAGCAGGTCGCCGAGGCGCGCCGGCACGTCGGGCGCGAGCGCGAGGACGGCGCCGAGTCCGAACGCCGCGGTCACCGTCACGCCGACGGCGATCTCCGCGCCCACGCGCGTATCGCGCGCCGCGAGCGCGATCAGCCCGGCGGCGACGAGCACGCCGCCGGCGGCGCCGAGCAGCAGCGGGGCACCGACGAGCGCCGCGAGCACGAGGCCCGGCAGCATCGCGTGGGCAAGCGACTCGGCCGCGTACGTGTGGCGCAGGTGCAGCAGCCAGACGCCGAGCGCGCCGCAGGTCGCGCCCACGATCAGGACCTCGACGAGCGCGCGCTGCAACAGTCCCGAGCGCAGGATCTCCATCAGTGCGCGTGCGAGTGGTGCTGGATCGCCACCGCGCGGTGGCCGCAGTCGAGCACGACGATCTCCTCGCCGTAGGTGCCCTCCAGGACGGCGTTCGTCAGCGTCTCGGCCGGTGCGCCGTAGGCGATCTGCGCGCCGGCAAGGCACAGCACGCGGTCCCAGTCGCGCGCCTGCTCGACGTCGTGCGTGGCGATCAGCAGGACGCGGCCCTCCGCGCGCAGCTCGTCGAGGATGGTCATGATCGCCTCCTCGCTCGTGCGGTCGACTCCGGCGAACGGCTCGTCGAGCAGCAGCACGCCGGCATCCTGCACCAGCGCGCGCGCGATCAGCACGCGCTGGCGCTGGCCCCCCGACAGGGCGCCGAAGCGATCGCCCGCGCGGTCAACCAGCCCGACGCGCTCCAGCGCGGCGCGGGCGCTCGCGCGGTCGCGCGACCCGATGCGCCGGTACCACGGCGTGCGCGCGTAGGCGCCCATCAGGGCCACGTCGAGCGCGCTGACCGGGAAGTCCAGCCGCGAGCGCTCGGTCTGCGGGACGTAGGCGATCGCACCCTGCACGGCAGCGGTGCCCGCGAGCGTCGGCAGCTCGCCGAGCAGGGCGCGAAACAGCGTCGTCTTGCCGCCGCCGTTGGGGCCCAGGACGGCGACGGCCTGCCCGCCCGTCGCGGCGACCGTCACGTCGCGCAGTGCGACCGGGCCGGCGCCGGCGCCGTAGGACGCCGACAGGCCGCTGACCTCGACCGCGGGGGCGCCGCTCACGCCGCTCACGCCGCGCTCCTCGCCGGGCGCACGCGGGCCGCCGAGCCGCGCCAGGCGCCCGCTGCGGCGGCGAGCGCGAACCCCGCGCCGCCAATCACGGCGATCGCCGGGCCGGGCGGCAGATCGAGGTGGTAGGCGAGCAGCAGACCGGCGACGCCCTCGGCGGCGGCGATCGCGACGGACGCCGCCAGCAGCGTCCACAGCGAGCGCGTCAGCAGGCGCGCGGTCGCGGCCGGCACGACGAGCAGCGTGCTGACGAGCCGCGCGCCGACCGCCGGTAGCACGGCCACGACGGTCACTGCGAGCAGCGCCAGCAGCAGCCGGTCTCCCCGCGCCGCGCGGATCCCCAGCGCCGCCGCGCCGCCGGGGTCAAAGCCCGTCGCCAGCCAGGTGCGCGCGAGCGCCGCGGTCGCCAGCAGCGCCGCGGCCGCCGCGGCGGCGGCCAGCGCGAGGTCGCCGTCGCTGAGGCCCAGCAGGGTGCCGAACAGCAGCCGGTCGACGCCGGCACCCGACGGATAGACGTCGCTGGCGAGGATCGCCCCGAGCGCCAGGGCACCGGTCAGCAGCAGCCCCGTCGCGGCGTCGGCGCTGGTCGCACCGCGCCGCGTGAGCCGCGACAGCAGGCCCGCGAAGCCGGCGCCCGCGCCGAGTGCGGCGAGCGCCGGCGCGATGCCCCAGGGACCGGCGACGACGAGCCCGGGGAACGTCGCGGTGCCAACGGCGTGGGCGAAGAAGGCCAGCCGGCGCAGGACGATCCAGGTGCCCAGCAGACCGGCGGCGACCGAGAGCAGGAGCGTCGCGAGCAGCGCGCGTTGCATGAACTCGATCGCGAGCGGGTCGGTCAGCCAGCGCACGCAGCGAGCCTATCGAAAATGGTTCTCATCTAAGGGCTCTGCGGGTTGGTCCCCGCAGTAGGCTGTAGGTCAGCTGCGTCATCGGCTCGCGGGTCTTACCGCACTCCCTCTCTCGCGAGCGACGCCATTTCCTCGGGAGCGAGAACGGAGCGGGCGTCATGCCCGACAGCCCCGCAGTACCCGCCGCACCAGAACCGCGCACCGACGGAACGCTCTCGGCTGCGATCTCCAACGCCGTCGTCGGCCTGCTGCACGACTACACAGGCCGGGGACCGACGCGCGCGCGCACGACGATGGGCCCCGACACGATCGTCGTGACGCTGCGCGACAGCCTCACGAAGGCCGAGCGCACGCTGGCCGACCGTGGCCAGTCGACCGAGGTGCTCGCGATGCGCCGCGCTTTCCAGGACACGATGCGCGACGACCTCGTCGGTGCCGTCGAGCGCCTCAGCGGGCGGACCGTCGAAGCCTTCCTCAGCGACAACCTGCACGCCCCCGACGTCGCGGTCGAGGTCTTCCTGCTCAGGCCCCTGGACGGTGACCACGAGCGTCTGCAGGCAGCCGTCGCCCGCAACGGCAAGCCCGCCGTCTGAGCCTGCGCCCGGCGGCGCACTGACGTCACGCCTCCGCGATCGTCTCGAGCATGAAGGCGAGCGCCTCGG
>JBBSQG010000402.1:0-3316 GCA_038258125.1 Solirubrobacterales bacterium | reverse complement strand
GCCGTCCTCGATGCCCTCAAGGCGCTGCGAGACCGAGCGCACGCGCCGGGTCAGACGCTCGATGTCGGCCGCCGAGGGCAGCATGAGCGCGCCGAGCGCCGCCTCTTGGGCGCTGGAGGCCTTCTCGCGAGCGTCGAACGCGCGCTGGATGGCGCCCGCCACGAGCGGGTTGGCCATGAGGTCTTCGGCGAGCTTGCCGAGCGTGTCCTCGCCCTGCTTCGTCAGCCGCTCGCGCAGCCCTTCGACGTCGTCGTGGTCGCTCATCGGGCGGAATTTCCTCCTGTTGACAGGGTCCGACGGAGGCTAGTGCACACGACCGGCCGCCGGGCGGGCAATTGCGGCATATCCGCCCGGGAGTTGTCGGCCCCCGCGATCGTGGCGATGTCCTGCCTCGCGGGCGCGCGTGAAGACAGGGCCCCGTGTCGTTGCCGCCGGGTGGTGAGAGGAAAGATCGCAACCGACCTTGCCGTCGTCCGCCGCGCACGCTGTAATGGCACTTCGCGCGCAGTGCTTATCGCGGGTTTAGCGTTCGACGCCGATTCCCGGTAGTCTGCCGCGCACGCGCATCGGGCTCGCGTATTCGGGACACCTCCAGGGGGGAGATGCAGGAACACATGCACCACAATCGCAGGGTTCTCATCGCCTTGGCCATGGCCGGCGCAATCGTCACGGGCTTCGCGACCTTCGCTTCACCGGCGTCTGCGGACGTCCGCGTCTTCGAGGTCAAGCTGCTCAACGGCGCCACCAAAACCGTCACGCTGAACATCCCGGCCAGCACGCCGCTCAGCGCCATCAAGATTCCGGGTCTCAACCTCGGACCGCTGCTGTCCATCCGGGAGGTCACGTCGACGAGCGCCACGACCGGTGGTCCACTGCTCTCGGTCACCCCCACGGCGCCGGCCCAGTCGGCTCCCGCCGAGAAGCCGGCCATCCCGGCTGCCGAGGCCGACGACTCGCTGCTCGGCGTCGTCAAGACCAAGAAGAAGAAGGCCAAGCCCTCGGTCGGTCAGCCCCTCTTCGATTCCGCTGGCCGTCTGAAGAGCACGTCGCAGCCCGAGCGCGACCGCCCGACGAAGACCCGCCTGCGCCACTCCAACGGCGTTCCGACGCTGACCAACCCGACGCTCTCGCTGGCCACCCTGGGGCCCGTGCCGGTCGGCGTTCCGAACTTCTTCATCAACAGGTTCCGCATCCCGCCATTCCTGCTCTCGATCTACCAGGCCGCCGGCATCCAGTACGGCGTGCGCTGGGAGGTCCTGGCAGCGATCAACGAGATCGAGACCGACTACGGCCGTAACCTCAACGTCTCCTCGGCCGGCGCGATGGGCTGGATGCAGTTCATCCCGTCGAGCTGGAAGAGCTACGGCGTCGATGCCAACGCCGACGGCAAGATCGATCCGTACAACCCGGCTGACGCGATCTTCGCGGCCGCGCGCTACCTCAAGGCAGCGGGCGCCGACCAGGATCTGCGCAAGGCGATCTTCGCCTACAACCACGCCGACTGGTACGTCGACTCGGTCCTCATGCGGGCACGCTTCATCGGCGGCATGCCGTCTGATCTGATCGGCTCGCTGAGCGGTCTGACGCAGGGCCTCTTCCCGGTCCACGCGGCCGCGAAGTACGCCGACGACATCTCCGAGCGCGAAGCGACCAAGCGCGTCGCCCGCGGCAAGAACGCCGCGCTGCCGGTCGACTCCAGCAGCTCCCGTCGCGGGATCAACATCTTCGCGAAGGCGGGCTCACCGGCCGTTGCCGTCCAGGACGGCAAGATCGTCAAGGTCGGCAACACCAAGCGCCTGGGCAACTTCGTCCAGCTGCAGGACGTCTACGGCAACATCTACACCTACGCCGGCCTGAAGAAGATCGCGTCGAAGGTGCCGGTGCCGAAGGCCAAGTCGCAGAGCAAGGCGTCGATCGCCAAGGAGCTCGCTCTGCCCAAGGCCGAAGCCAAGCCCGAGCAGGCCGCAAGCGCCGGCACGAACGCCGCCGGCAAGGCCAAGAGCACGGTGGAGGCGGCGACCAAGACCCTGACCGACACGGCCGAGGTCGCCAAGGAGCGGCTGTTCGCCAACCCGACGCGCCCCAACGCGCTCGACGCCGGCGGCAAGCAGCAGATCCTCGAGTCCGAGTCGGCGCTGGCCGAAGGCACGAGCATCAAGTCCTACATGACCGGCGTCTACGGCCTCAACCGCAAGGACGTCGTCCTGAAGAGCCTCGTCCCCGGCCGCCGCGTCATCGCGGGCACGATCCTCGGCCGGATCGGCACAACGCGTGAAGCCGTCGCGCCGCACATGCTGTTCGAGATCCGGCCGGCCGGCCGCGGCGCGCCGCGGATCGACCCCAAGCCGATCCTCGATGGCTGGAAGCTGCTGGAGTCCACGTCGATCTACCGTGCCCAGGGCAAGAACCCGTTCTTCGGAGAGAACGCCAACGGCGCCACGGTCGGCCAGATCCTGCTGATGAGCAAGGACACGCTGATCCAGCGCGTGCTCGCCAACCCGCGGATCGAGACCTACTCCTGCGGTCGCCGTGACATCCAGGCCGGGGTCGTCGATCGCCGCGTGCTGGCGACGCTCGAGTTCCTTGCCTCGTCGGGCCTGAAGCCGACGATCACGTCACTGCGCTGCGGCCACGGCCTCTACACCGCCGGCGGCAACGTCTCCGCGCACTCGTCGGGCAACGCCGTCGACATCGCGAAGATCAACGGCATCCCGATCATGGGCAACCAGGGTGCGGGCTCGATCACGGACATCGCCGTGCGGCGGCTGCTGTCGCTGCAGGGCACGATGCAGCCCGCTCAGATCATCACGCTGATGAACTACGAGGGCGCAGCCAACACGCTGGCGATGAGCGACCACGCTGATCACATCCATGTCGGCTTCCGCCCGCAGTTCGATCCGACGACGAAGGCGGGCAAGGTCGCCGAGTCTGTCCTGAAGCCATCGCAGTGGATGAAGCTCATCGACCGCCTCGGCCAGATCGACAACCCGACGATCCAGCTCAAGCCGTCCAAGTACGCCATCAAGACGTCGCAGCTCGGTCGCGCCAGCAGCGCGCACAAGGCCGAGTAGACCTCGTCACATAGGAAGTGCCCGAAACCGCCGTGACTCCCGAGTCGCGGCGGTTTCGCTTTGTGCAGTTCGAATTTCCCTGGGCGCTCGGGCCCGCGCCCGGCCGCTACCCGATCCGCGACCGGCTCGGTGAGGCTCCGGCCTTCGTACTCGTGCTCGCCGAGCTCGGTGCGCGCGAGCACCGGCGCGCGCTCCGGACGCGCACCCTCGCGCCCCGGCGCCGCAGGCGGGCCGTCGCCGCCGCG
>JBBSQG010000401.1:0-3341 GCA_038258125.1 Solirubrobacterales bacterium | reverse complement strand
GCTCCTCTTTGACGAGCAGCCGGTCGGCCAGCTCGACGATCGTCACGTGCGCGCCGAGCCGCGCGAAGGCCTGCGCTAGCTCGCAACCGATCGGTCCGCCGCCGAGCACGACGAGCCGGCCGGGCAGCTCGCGCAGGTCCCAGACGCTGTCGGTCGTCAGCGGGTGGGCGTGCTCCAGCCCGTCGACGGGCGGGATGATCGGTCGTGAGCCGGTCGCGATGATCGCGGTCCGCCAGCGCAGCGTGCGGCCCGCGGCGTCGATCCGGCCGGGGGCGCTGAAGCGGCCCTGCGCCTGGATGACCTCGACGCCGGCGGCGCGTAGCCGCTCGGGCGAGTCGTGCGGCGCGATCGTCGCGATCGCGTTCGATACGTGGCCCATGACGCGCTGGAAGTCGATGGTGGGGTCGACGGGGGCCAGGCCGACGGTGTCGGCGTGGCGCATGCGGTGCGCGAGCGCGGCGGCCGCGATCAGGCTCTTGCTTGGTACGCAGCCGGTCCACAGGCAGTCGCCGCCCATTCGTTCGCGTTCGATCAGGGCGACGCGCGCCCCGGCGCCGGCCGCGATCAGCGACGACACGAGCCCGGCGGTCCCGCCGCCGAGCACCACGAGGTCGTAGCGGTCGCTCACGCGACGGTCTCGCGCTGGATCGCGTCCCGTGCGGGCACGACGACATCGGACCGGACGGCGCCCGCGACACGCGAAACACGCTTCATGGGGTCTCAGGCCGCGCGATCCGCACGAGGATCGACGACCTGGGCGCTCCGCTGAACCTTCACGCCATGCCAGAACGCGACATGGCCGCGAATGTTCTCAGCCGCGCGTTGGGGGTCCGGGTAGTACCACGCGGCGGCCCGGTTGCGTTCGCCGCCGCCGACCATGCCGTAGTAGCTCGCGTGGCCCTTCCACGGGCACACCGATTCGCGGTCGCTTGGTTGCAGCAGCGCGTGATCGACGCTCCCGGGCGGAAAGCAATGGTTGCCCTCGACGACGACGGTCCGGTCGCTGGAGGCGACCACCTTCCCGTTCCAGATCGCCTGCAACGGACGATCGTCCGCGCGTGCTTCTGGGCCGACGAGTCGACGGATCGCTGCGCTGATGACGCTCATGATTCTCCCAGCTCGTGGTGTGCGCAAGTGTGACCGCGCGGAGCGCCAAGAGGATTCGCCCCGAGCCGCTTCACTTCACGAACAGAGGTTCAATCAGCACGCGCAGCGAATCCTCCAGGCTGATCACGGGTGCTAGCGCACATGAACACGCCGCCAGCTTCTGTTGTGCTGTACACGCTCGGTGGCTGTGGTCACTGCACGACCGCTCGCAGGCTTCTGCAACGCCTCGACATTCCGTTTGAGGAGCACCGCCTCGACGAGGTCACGGACTTTCGCGGGCTGCTGGTCGAGCGCACCGGCGGGTGGACGGTCCCGCAGGTCGTCATCGGCGGCGAGCCGATCGGCGGCGCGAGCGATCTCGCCCGACTGCAGCGCCGGGGCGTCCTGCGGGCCCGTGTCAACGGTGGCGCGTTTCCGGTCGCGGTCGTCCACCGGCGCCTGGCGCCCGGCCGGATGCTCGCTGCGCTTTTGACCAGACCGAGCGGCGCGCGCCGTGCGGCGTGGCGCGACAGCGTCGAGCTGCGCGACCGCGACGGCCGTGTCGTCCAGCGCCGGGCGCCCCCTCCGGTCGGTGACGCCCGCACCGCGACCGCAGGTCAGGTGAGCGCCCCGATCGAATCCTCGAGGCGCCGGACGCGGTCGGATCGGCAGACGCGATCTCCCACGAAAGGACCGGTCCCGATGACGAAGGTGCTGACGCTGAGACACGCGGACTACGAGCGCGAGGTCCTCGGTTCCGAGGTGCCCGTGCTCGTGGACTACTGGGCGCCGTGGTGCGGCCCGTGCCGCACGCTTGGCCCGGTGATCGAGGAGATCGCCGCCGAACACGCGGGCGCGCTGAAGGTCGCCAAGGTCAACGTCGACGACGAGCCCGAACTCGCCAATCTCGCCGATGTGCAGGGCATCCCGCTCGTCGTGCTATATCGCGACGGCCGTCCCGTCGCTCGGGCCGTCGGGGCGCAGCCCAAGGCCCAGCTCGAGCGGACGCTGGGTCTGGACTCCGACATGCCCAGCGCCGCCTGACGTTCCCCGACCGGGCAGCCCACCACGGCGCAGAACGGTGCGCGCGTATGCGCTCTCCGCGCACTGCTTCACGCCGCGCGTGACAGGATCAGCAGGTGCTTGACACGCAGTGCGGCGGCGGATCTCCCCGGCGCTTGAGATCGCCGCACGACGTATAGCTCGGCGCGGCGTCAGTGCCGGCCAGATCACCGCGGTCGGTCTCGGCGTGGGGGTCGCGGCGTGCATCGCGGCCGCTTCGGGCGGCTGGGGGCTCGCCCTTGTGCTGTGGCTGGCCAACCGCGCGCTCGACGGCCTGGATGGCCAGGTCGCGCGCCTGCGCGGACCGACGGACCTCGGTGGGATGCTCGACCTCGTCGCAGACTTCGTCGTCTACGGCGGCTTCGTCGTCGCGGTCGCGATCGCCGAGCCTGACGCGCGGCTCGCATGCAGCGCGCTGTTGGCCGCATACCTGCTCAACAACGTCGCGCTGCTGAGCTTCGCGGCGCTCGTTGAGAAGCGGCGCATGAGCCTTGGCGACGAGCGCTCACTGCGCTTCACTCCCGCGCTGACCGAGGGCACCGAGACGATCGTCGTCTACTGCCTGTTCTGCCTGCTGCCAGGCGACGCCGAGCTGATCGCATGGGTCTTCACCGCGATGGTGCTGATCTCGGTGGCGCAGCGGATCGATGTTGCGCGCCGCACGCTCAGCCCGTAGGGGCAGTGCCGACGCGCTGTTCGTCCTGTGCGCCGGGCAGGCGCCAAAGGTGCGCGATCGGCAGCGCGACGCCGGTCTGCGCTCCGGCGGGCGGGGCGTCGCCCGGCGGCACGTGGGCGTGCAGCCGCTGTCCGGCGCAGTCGAGCACGAGCTTGACGAACGAGCCCGAGTAGACGGATTCGACGACGCGCGCGCGCAGCATGCAGTCGCCGTCGATCGTCACGTGCTCGGGTCGGATCGCGAGGGTCGCAGGGCCGTCTGCTCCCGGTACCGCGATGTGTGCGCCACCGAAGGCCAGCAGGCCGTCGCGGACGTCGCCGCGCAGGAGGTTGGCGACGCCGAAGAACCGCGCGACCGCAGCCGACACGGGGCGCTCAAAGAGCGCGCGCGGCTCGTCGTGCTGGACGATCGTGCCCTCGAGCATCAGCGCGACGCGCTCGCCGAGCTCGGCGGCCTCCGCGCGGTCGGGCGTCACGATCCGCGTCGTCCGGCCGAGCGGGGCCTGCAGGCGCACGCT
>JBBSQG010000400.1:0-3343 GCA_038258125.1 Solirubrobacterales bacterium | reverse complement strand
GCGGCGGGGTCGAAGCGGCGCGCGTCGTCACCCGGCTCGTAGGGGCGCAGCTGAGCGAGCTCGGTGCCGCCGCCGGCGCCCGGCGCGCGGTGCTCTCCGGGCAGCACACCCGCGACGCGGCGGCGCATGCCGACGTCGATCCGCGCGACGACGCCGGACGGCATGCGGCCCGGTCCCTGGCGGCCGGGCGGGCTGACGAGGCCGGCGCCGGTCATGCCGCGGCCGGCACCGCGGTGAGGCCGCCGACCTTGGCCAGCACGCGGTCGATCAGCGCGTCGGGCGCGATGCCGTCGGCGAGCGCGTCGTAGGAGAGGATCAGACGGTGGCGCAGCACGTCGGCGGCGAGATCGCGCACGTCGGCCACCGTCGCGTGGGTACGCCCGCGCAGCAGCGCGAGCGCCTGCGCGCCCTGCATGAGCCCGATCGACGCGCGCGGACTGGCGCCGAACTCGATCAGCTCGGCGAGGTCGGCAAGGCCGTGCTTGGCGGGATGGCGGGTGGCATCGACGACCTGGACTGCGAATTGCTTGACCGAGCGATCGACGTAGACCGCGCGGGCCGCGCGGCGATGGTCGAGCAGGCTGTCGACGTGCAGGACCGTGCGCGGCGCGACCGGCGCGCCGTCGAGCAGGTCGAGCACGCCGACCTCGTCCTCGACCGAGGGGTACTCGACGCGCAGCTTGAAGAGGAAGCGGTCGACCTGCGCCTCGGGCAGCGCGTAGGTGCCCTCCGACTCGATCGGGTTCTGTGTCGCGAGGACGAGAAACGGCCGCGGCACCTGGTAGGCGCGGCCGCCGATCGTCACCTGCTGCTCCTGCATGACCTCGAGCAGTGCGGACTGCACCTTGGCCGGCGCGCGGTTGATCTCGTCGGCGAGCAGGAGATTGGCGAAGACCGGGCCGAGCTCGGTGCGAAAGTCGCCGTGGTCGGGGCGCCAGATGCGTGTGCCGACGAGGTCGGACGGCACGAGGTCAGGCGTGAACTGCACACGAGAGAACGAGCCGCCGAGAACCTGCGCGAGCGTGCGCACGGTGAGCGTCTTGGCCAGCCCGGGGACGCCCTCCAGCAGCACGTGGCCGCCGGCGAGCAGCGCCACGAAGATGCGTTCGAGCATCGCGTCCTGGCCGACGATGACCCGCTTGGTCTCATACAGCGCGGCCTGCAGGCCGCGGCGCGCCTCGTCGGCGAGGTCGCGGTCGTCGTGGTCGAGGCTGGCGGTGGGCATGGGGCGGGGGCTCCTCACTTCGTGGCGGGGCGGATCGCCAAGCTACGAAGCGGCCCGTCACGCGGCCGTAACCGCCGCCGTAGTGGCGGCCGGGAGCGTCACGCGGGCGATCAGCCCGCCGCGCGCCGGCGCCTGCAGATCGAGCGTGCCGCCATGCGCCTCGGCGACGGCGCGGACGATCGACAGCCCGAGCCCGGACCCGCGGTCGGCGCGGCGGCGGTCCAGGCGCTGGAAGGGCTCGCCCAGCCGGGCCAGCGCCGCCGGCGCGATGACCGCCCCGCCGTTGGCAACCTCGACGAGTGCGGTGGCGCCGCCGCGCACGCTCACCCTGGCCCGAAATCCGGCTTCGCCGGCCGGGCCCGCGCCGTGGTGGATGACGTTGTCCAGCAGGTTGGCGACGAGCCGCTCCAGCAGCGCCCGATCGCCGTGCACCCAGGCCGGCCCGGGTGCGTCGAGCTCCAGGCGCAGGCCGGCGCGGGCGGCCGGTCGCTGCAGCGATGCCGCCACGCCTCGGGCGAGCGCGGTCAGCTCGACGGGCTCGTCGGCGCGCGTGCCGTGCTCGGCGGTGGCGAGCACAAGCAGTCCGTCCAGCAGCTCCTCCGTGCGGTCGGCGGCGTCGATGATCACGCGTCCCATCGCGCGCAGTTCGTGGATCGTCGCTCGCGGGTCGGCGAGCGTCACGTCGGCCTCGGTGCGGATGACGGTCAGCGGCGTGCGCAGCTCGTGGCTGGCGTTGGCGACGAAGCGCTGCTGGCGCTCGGCGGCCGCCTGCACGCGGGCCAGCAGCGGGCCGCAGAGCAGCCACCCGGCGCCCGCCGCGACGAGCACGAGCCCGACGAGGGCGAGCGCGTACTGCCACGCCACCTGCGCCATGGCGCCGTCGGCGAAGCCCGCCGGCAGCGTGCGCTCGAGGTGGCGGTCGAGCAGCCACCAGCTGAGCGCGAGCAGCAGCCCGGTGGCACCCGCCAGCACGGCGGTGTAGAGCAGCGTCAGCCGCAGGCGCAGGGCGTGCACGCCGGCCGCCTCCGATCAGATCCGGTAGCCGGCACCGGCGACGGTCTGCACGAGCGCCGGCTCGCCGAGCTTGCGGCGCAGCTTCATGACGGTCATCCGGACGATGTTCGTGAACGGGTCGATGTTCTCGTCCCAGACGCGCGCGAGCAACCGCTCGGCGCTGACGACGGCACCGTCGGCGGCGAGCAGCGCCTCGAGCACGCCGAACTCCTTCGGCGACAGTGCCAGCTCGTGGCCCCGGCGCGTCACGCGCCGGCGGGCGGGATCGAGCGTGAGGTCGCCGGCGCGCAGCAGCGCCGGGATGGCCGCGCCGGCGCGGCGCGAGAGGGCCTGGATGCGCGCCAGCAGCTCCTCGAAGCAAAACGGCTTGCCGAGGTAGTCGTCGGCCCCGAGCGCCAGGCCGGCGACGAGCGCGTCGGTGCCGCGGGCGGCCGTCAGCATCAGGATCTTCGTCTCGGGCAGTTCGCGGTTGAGCGTGCGGCAGACGTCGTCGCCGTGGATCTCGGGCAGGTCGCGGTCGAGCACGATGACGTCATAGGGGTGCACGCGCGCGCGGTAGAGCGCCTGCGCCCCGTCGGGCGCGACGTCGACCGCCGCGCCGTGGCGGCGCAACCCGCGCGCGAGCGCTGCCGCGACGCGCGGCTCGTCCTCGCAGACCAGTACGCGCATGTCAGAGCTCGCCGCGCCGGCGCGCGCGGTGGCCGCGTGACTCGCCGAACTGCTCGGCGGCCAGTGGCGCCGGTTGCGGCTGGGTTCGGGTCGGCGGGGCCGGGGCGACGGTCGCCTCCAGGCGCGCGTCGACCTGGGCGATCCCGCCGGCGCCGATCCCGAACAGCGCGGCGCCGGCGAGGACGAGCAGCGGGGCGACGAGCCGGCGCTGAGATTGGGTGAGCATGAGCACCAGCAAACCGGTGCCATCCGAGCCTGGCCTCAGCGCGACCTGGGAGTTTCGTAAGAGTGCTCAGACCAAGCGGCCGAACCAGCGCAGTGAGGCTGCCGCCGCGAGCACCATCAGCGCGAGTGCGACACCGGCGAACGATCCGCTGATCTCCTGCTTGCGGCGTTCGGTGGCGACCTGCGATCCGAGCCGGTCGTAAATCTGCT
>JBBSQG010000399.1:0-3349 GCA_038258125.1 Solirubrobacterales bacterium | reverse complement strand
TCCGCATCACCTCGCCGTGCGCCAACATCGCTGTCGTGCTTTATGTCGGGCATCTCAACGGCATTGCACCCGGCGCGCTGGCGCTGGCAGCCGGCGTCATCGCGCTCGTCGTCGGGCTGCTGCTCGGCGGCGCGAGCGGCGCCAAGGAGCTCGTCTCCTCGGCGCGCAGCGACCTGCGCGACTCGCTGCGCGCCGACGTCCGCCAGGCCAACACCGAGCGCGACGAGGCGAAGGCGCGCCTGCGCGAGCAGGAGCGGTTCGCCGACGCCGCCTTCCCGATCCGCGCCCGCGGCCAGCTGCGCGGGCGCAAGATCGGGCTCGTCCTGCTCGGCGACGACTACGATGCCCCCGGCCTCGTGCGCAAGGCGCTCGAGCCGGCCGGCGCCGACCTGTCGCTCGTCGCCGTCGTGCGCGAGAACATCGACCTGCAGGCGCTCGCGGACCGCTCGCCGCCCGGCCTGCGCTACGCGAACCTCGTGCAGGACCCGACGCTGCTCGACGACCTCGGTAAGCGGGCGGGGATCCAGATGGTGCTCGGCGGCAAGCTCGTCGGCGAGCTGCGCACGACGCTGCTGCAGTCGCTCAGCGGCGAGTTCGGCGGCCTCGACGGCGTCGTCGTGCTGCGGCCGGCCAAGAAACCGGCCAACAAGCAGGCCGCCGACCGCCTCGACAAGCTGCAGGACGGCATCGCCCGCGGCCTCGTGGCGACCGGCGTGAAGGTCGTCGGCGTCGAGCGGCGCGACAGCGATCCGTCGAGCGTCGGGTGGTTCCGTGACCGTGAGCTGTCCAGCGTGGACAACGTCGACGAGCAGGCCGGGCGCGCCGCGCTCGTCTTCGTGCTCGCCGGTGCGCAGGGCGCCTACGGGCGCAACGACGGCGCCCAGGCGCTGCTGCCACCGGTGGGTTGACGCCGGCCGTCCGCGCCGCGCGCTAGCTTCTCCTCCCGGTGCAAGCACTGCCGTTCGTCTTCTCGTTGCTCGTCGCCGTGGGGCTCACGCCGCTCGTGGTCCGCCGACTCGCCGATGCCGGCCTGACGCGCGAGAACTACCGCGGCCGGCCGCTGCCGGTGCCGCTCGGCATCGTGATCGTCCCGGTGGCGATGATCGCGCTGATCCCGGTCATGCTGCTCGCCCGCCTGACCGAGGCCGACGTGTACCCCGACAACCTCGGGTTCGCGGTCATCTTCGTTCCGGGCGTCGCGCTGCTGGGCCTGGTCGACGACGTGCTGTCGGGCACCGGGCGCGGCTGGCGCGGGCACGGCAGGGACGTCATGAGCGGCGCGCTGTCGACCGGGCTGCTGAAGGCGGCCGGGACGCTCGGGCTGGCGCTGCTCGTCGCCTCCTCGCTGCCCGGCTCGGATGCGGACTTCCTGCTCGCGGCGGCGGTGCTCGTGCTGGCGACGAACGCCTTCAACCTGCTCGACCTGCGCCCGGGCCGCTCGGCCAAGGGCTTCGTGCTGCTGGGGATCGGCCTGACGATCGCCACGCAGAACACCGAGGCGCTCGCCGGGCTGGGGCTGTTCATCGCGCCGGTGCTCGTCGCCGGCTTCTACGATCTGCGCGAGAAGGCGATGCTCGGCGACGCGGGATCGAATGCGATCGGCGCGCTCGGCGGCCTGTGGATCGTGCTCACGATGGACCAGAACGGCCAGCTGATCGCGCTCGGCGTGCTCTTCCTCATAAACCTTTTCGGGGAATTTCGGTCAATCTCCAATCTCATCGAGAAGGTTCCGGGGCTACGCCACCTAGACTCGCTCGGAAGGCCCGGATGACCTCCTCCTCAGCACAGCCCCAGCGCAAGACGAAGTTCATCTTCATCACCGGCGGCGTCGTCTCGTCGCTGGGCAAGGGCATCGCCGCCGCCTCGATCGGGCGCCTGCTCGTGGCCCGCGGTCTGACGGTCGGCCTGCAGAAGTTCGACCCGTACATCAACGTCGACCCCGGCACGATGTCGCCCTACCAGCACGGCGAGGTCTTTGTCACCGAGGACGGCGCGGAGACCGATCTCGACCTCGGCCACTACGAGCGCTACACCGACTCCAACACGTCGCGCGCCTCGAACGTCACGGCCGGCGGGATCTACAACGCGGTCATCCGCCGAGAGCGCCGCGGCGACTACCTGGGCGGCACCGTCCAAGTCGTCCCGCACATCACCGACGAGATCAAGCAGCGCGTCAAGCTGCTCGCCGAGACGCAGGACGCCGACATCGTCATCACCGAGATCGGCGGCACGGTCGGCGACATCGAGTCGCTGCCGTTCCTGGAGGCGATCCGCCAGTTCCCGGTCGACGTCGGACGCCGCGACTGCATGTTCATCCACCTCACGCTCGTGCCGTACATCGGCCACGCGGGGGAGCTGAAGACCAAGCCGACGCAGCACTCCGTCAACGAGCTGCGGCGCATCGGCATCCAGCCCGACATGCTGCTCGCGCGCTCGGAGTCCGAGCTGGGCACCGACATCCGCAAGAAGATCGCGCTGTTCGCCTCGCTGCCGATCGAGGCGGTCATCAGCGCCAAGGACGTCGACAACATCTACAAGGTGCCGCTGTGGTTCGCCGACGAGGGCGTCGACGACCTCATCTGCGAGCACTTCGCGATTGACGCCCCGCAGCCCGACCTCTCGGTGTGGGAGCAGTTCACGCGCCGCGCGAGCGCCGCCACCGACACGGTGAAGATCGCGCTCGTCGGCAAGTACGTGGCGCTGCAGGATGCCTACCTGTCGGTCTCCGAGGCGCTGCGCCACTCGGGCTTCCACCACGACTGCCGCGTTGAGATCGACTGGGTCGACTCAGAGGCGCTCACGAGCGACGCGGTCGCGCTGGAGCGGCTCGGCGGCGCCGACGGCATCCTCATCCCGGGGGGCTTCGGCGGGCGCGGCATCGAGGGCAAGATCCGCGCCGCCCGGGTCGCGCGCGAGCAGCGCATCCCGTACCTCGGCGTCTGCCTGGGCATGCAGGTCGCGGTGATGGAGTTCGGCCGCCACATCGCCGGCATGGACGGTGCC
The DNA here is from genome assembly GCA_038258125.1 of Solirubrobacterales bacterium. Lineage (GTDB taxonomy): Bacteria > Actinomycetota > Thermoleophilia > Solirubrobacterales > Solirubrobacteraceae > CADCVQ01. The sequence goes on along the minus strand of JBBSQG010000399.1, from coordinate 346 downwards.
AACTCGACGGAGTTCGACCCCGAGACGCCGCATCCGGTGATCGACCTGCTGCCCGAGCAGAAGGAGGTCACCGACCTCGGCGGGACGATGCGCCTTGGTGCCGACCCGGTGAAGATCCACGCCGACACGCGCGCCCGTGACCTATACGGCGAAGCCGTAATCTACGAGCGCCACCGCCATCGCTACGAGGTCAACCTGTTTTTGCGCAAGCGCCTGGAGGCGGCCGGCCTGATCGTGTCCGGCAGATCGCCCGACGAGCGCCTGGTCGAGATGATCGAGCTCGACGACCACCCGTTCTTCGTCGCCTCGCAGTTCCATCCTGAGTTCAAGTCGCGGCCCGAGCGGC
>JBBSQG010000398.1:0-3360 GCA_038258125.1 Solirubrobacterales bacterium | reverse complement strand
GTTCATCGCGCGTTCCTCGATCGCGTGCATGAGCAGCATCCCGCGCAGCAGGCCGACCCGGTCCTCCGGGGTCAGGTGCGCGGATGGGTTCTCAGGGGCGGTGGTGTCGGGACCGATCTGAACGTCCGTGCTGCTGGTCGCCATCTTCGCCTTTCGATCTCGGCGGTCGAGAACGGGATCTCCGCCTCATCCATATCGGCATCCCGTCGGGATCTCCGCGCGAGACGCCAACCGTCTTGGCCGAGGGTACCGGGTACGTACGCTGGTCGTTATGGCCGAGGCGGCACGCAGTGGGCGGCGGGAGGGCTTGCGCCGCCTGCGCTGGCGGATGAGCGGTGCCTGGCTGTGGCCGACATTCGTCGTCGTGATCGTGCTCGAGATGGGGCTTCTGCACTGGTTGCCGATCGCCGGGCGCAGCAGCGGGTTGATCGCCGCGCTGCTGCTCGCCGGATCGCTGAACCTCATCGCGATCGTGCTGATCGGCGGGATCGGCAGCGTGCTGCTGCGCCGCCGGCGCGGCGACCTGCCCAAGGTCGTCGCCGATGACTACGCCGGGCTGGCCGCACTCGCGCTCGTCGGCGCGGCGTTCTTGGTCGCCGGGATCGTGCACCGGCCTGAGCTGCAGGCCGAGCAGCACGCGTTCAGCGAGCAGTCACTGGCCACGCGGCTGTGGTTGCAGGCCAACGGCGACGCCTTCTCGCGCGCGCACGTCGACGCGGCCGACAGCGTTCTCGTCGACGCCGACCTCTACCGCACCTGCGTGCCGCAGCCCGACCCCAAGCGCTGGCTGTGTCTGGTCATCGACACCTCGCAGCGGCCGCCCCGCGTGCGGCGCGATCGCAGCCGGGAGTCCAACGCCTCACAACATCCGCGCGGAGTGTTCAGGTAAACGGCGCGATCTGCCGATAGGGGAGGTGGGATGTCAGGGACCCGCGCACTCTTCGCATCGATCGGCGCCAGCGTCTCCCTCATCGCGGCCGCCGCCTTCTCCCTGCTGGCGGTCAGCGCCGTCTTCGCCTTCGGCGGCTGGTCGGATCCCGTAGCCGACTCGGTGCGCCAGTCGGCGCTCGTGCTGACGGCCGACGCCGCGCCCAAGCACGCCTCCGCCGCCAAGCCGGTCAAGCTGCGCGCCCCGATCCACGGCAGCCGTGCGTCGCGCGCTGCCGCCTTGAGCGCGAAGCGGGCCGCGAAGCCCGCGCTGCAGGTGGCCACGGCCCTCTCCACGGGCCGGTCGCCGAAGACGCACGGCAGCGTTGCCGCCGTGACGAGCCCGGAGCTGAGCCTGCCCCAGCCGGCCGCGGCCAAGCCGCAGGCGCCCGCGCCGACGGCCAAGAAGAGCGCCGGCGACGGCGTGCGCACGGCCGGCGACGACCTCAGCTCGACGGTGCAGAACGCCGGCGACGCGCTTTCGCAGGTCACCACCGAGCTGCTGCCCCCCGTCACGAAGACCACGCAGAGCGTCGTGAACCTCCTCGCCGCGCTGCTGCGCCGGACGACGAACAGCGTCGGCGGCGTGGTCGACGTCCTGCCGGCGAAGTAGCCGCCGCTACTCGTCGAAGGCGAGCGCGAGCGGGCGCTCGAGCAGCGCCCGGATGCGGGCGAGGAACTGCGCCCCGTCGGCGCCGTAGACGATGCGGTGATCGCAGGCGAGCGTGACGTTCATCGTGTGGCGTGCGACGAGCGCTCCGTCCCGCACGACCGCGCGCTCGGCCAGCGCGCCGACGGCGAGGATCGCGGCCTGCGGCGGGTTGATGACCGCGGTGAAGTCGGTCACGCCGAACATGCCGAGGTTGGAGACGGTGAAGGTCCCGCCGCTGAGCTCCGGCGGCGTGATCGCCCCGGCGCGGACGCGTTCGGCGAGCGTGCGCGTCTCGCGCGCGATCGCGCGCAGGGACTTGCGGTCGGCGTCGAAAACGGTCGGCACGACGAGCGCGTCATGGGCGGCGACCGCGACGCCCACGTTGATGCGCCCGTAGAGCTCGAACTTCGCATCGCGATAACTGCCGTTCGCGCGTGGGAACTCGCGCAGCGCCAGCGCGCAGGCCTTGACGATCATGTCGTTGTAGGAAGGAACATCGCCGCCCAGCTCCTTCAGCTCGGCGCGCAGCGTCACGCAGGCCTGCATGTCGATCTCGGTGCGCAGCTCGAAGGAGGGGATCGTCGCGCGCGACTCGGCCATCCGGCGGGCGATGAGGCCCTGCGTGCGGGTCAGTTCCTGGGTCGTGACATCGCCCTTCGCGGTGCCGGTCTGGGAGATCGTGGCGGGCGGCGGCGGGGGAGTGGCGGATGCGGGCGCGGGCTCCGGTGGGGGGGCGGGGGCGCTGGCGGGGGCCGGCTCCGGCGCGGCGGGGGCGCTGTCCTGGGTGGCCGCGGGCTCGGGCGGCGGCGACTGCGCGGCACGTTGCACGTCCTGCTTGACGATCCGCCCGCCGGGCCCGGTTCCCTCGATCCGGTGCAGGTCGATGTCCTGCTCGTGCGCCAGGCGACGGGCAATCGGCGATGCCTTCACGCGGCCGCGCTCGGCCGTGGCTGCAAGCGCTGTACCTGACGGAGCGGCTGCGGCGGGCGGCTCGCTCGCTGGCCTCGTGGCGGGAGCCGGGGCCACCTCGTCGGCGGGCTCGGCGGCGGGCGTAGGCTCCGCCTTCTCGGCGGGCTCGCCCGCCGGTGCGGCGCCCGCAGCGCTCTCGGCGCCGTCGAGCGTCGCGATCACGCTGCCGATCGGCAGGGTGTCACCGGCGGCCGCGAGGATCTTCAGCACACCGGCGGCGTCGGACTCGTAGGTCAGTGTCGCCTTGTCGGTCTCGATCTCCGCCAGGGGCTCGCCGCGCGCGACCTCGTCGCCGTCGGCCTTCAGCCACTTGAGGATCGTGCCCTCCTCCATCGAATCCGACAGCCGTGGCATGACGATCTCCGGCATCGGTCAGGGCTCCACTTGGCTGCGGTCCCGGAACGTCGCGAGGACCGCGTCGACGATCTGCGGCTCGTGCGGGAAGGCGAGCTGCTCCAGCGCCTTGGAGTAGGGCATCGGCACGTCGGCGCCCGTCACGCGCTGGACCGGTGCGTCGAGGTCGTCGAAGGCCTGCTCCTGGACGAGCGCCGCGAGGTTCGCGCCGACGCCGCCGTGCGGCCAGCCCTCCTCGACGATGACGCAGCGGTTGGTCTTGCGCACCGACGCCAGGATCGTGTCGAGGTCCAGCGGACGCAGCGTGCGCGGGTCGATCACCTCGGACTCGATCTCGTGCTCCTCGCTCAGCGTCTTCGCCGCGCGCGCGGCGGTCAGTGCCATCCGCGAGATGCCGACGATCGTCACGTCGTCGCCCTCGCGGCGGATCGCGGCCTCGCCGAAGCGGACCGTGAAGT
>JBBSQG010000397.1:0-3374 GCA_038258125.1 Solirubrobacterales bacterium | reverse complement strand
GGATCGCCCGGCGTGGAGACGGGCGACTTCCTCGGCGAGCTGCCGAAGCTGACGATCTCCGCCGGCCCGGCACCCGGCGCCGACGCGGCTCACGCGGCACGCGCCGGCACGCGCGTCGGCCCCTACCGGCTGCTCGCCGAGCTCGGCCGCGGCGGCATGGGAACGGTCTGGCTCGCCGAGCGCGTCGACGGTCAGCCGCGTCGCAAGGTGGCGCTGAAACTGCCGCATCTCGGCTGGGCGCCCGGCCTGGTCGAGCGGCTCGGTCGCGAGCGCGACATCCTCGCCTCGCTCGAGCATCCGAACATCGCCCGCCTCTACGACGCCGGCAGCGACGCGCTCGGCCGCCCTTACCTCGCGCTCGAGTACGTCGACGGCACGCCCATCGACCGCTACTGCGAGGCGAACGGGCTGCCGCTGCGCGAGCGGCTGCGCCTGCTGTTGCGCGTCGCTGCCGCCGTCGCCTTCGCGCACACCCGGCTCGTGGTGCATCGAGACCTGAAGCCGTCGAACATCCTGGTGACGAAAGACGGCGGCGTCCGCCTGCTCGACTTCGGCATCGCCCGGCTGCTCGCCGACGACGCCACCGGCGAGCTGACGCGCGCCGGGGCCGAAGCGCTGACGCCCGAGTACGCGAGCCCGGAGCAGATTCGCGGCAGCGCGATCGGCACGCAGAGCGACATCTACAGCCTCGGCGTGGTCGCATACGAGCTGCTCGCGGGTCGGCGGCCGTACGTGCTCGAGGGCCGACGCAGCATCGCCGCGCTGGCCGAGGCGATCGCCACCGCCGACGTACCGCCGGCGAGCCGCGCTGCCGCCGATCGGGCGCTGCAGCACAGCCTCGCGGGCGACCTCGACGCGATCCTGAACAAGGCGCTGAAGAAAGACCCGGCGGAGCGCTACGCGACCGTGGATGCCTTCGTCGACGACATCGAACGCCATCTGCACCATGCGCCGGTCTCCGCGCGCCCCGACACGCTCGCGTATCGCGCGCGCAAGTTCGTGGCGCGCAACAGGCTGCCGGTGTCGGCGGCAGCGGCCGTCGCCGTGGCGGTCGTCACGGGGGCGGGTGTCGCGCTTTGGCAGGCGGCCGACGCACGGCGCGAGGCGCGCCGCGCCGACGACGTCAAGGCCTTCGTGCTGTCCCTGCTCGAGAGTGCCGACACCGACGCCGGCGCCGACCGCGCCACCACCGCGCGCGAACTCCTGCTGACCGCGCGGGACCAGGTGCTTGCCCGCCTTGCAGACCGACCGGCAGTCGCGGCCGAACTGACCGCGGCGATCGGCTATGGCCTGGTCGGCCAGGGCGAGCCGACCGAAGGCGCAGCGCTGCTGCAAAGGTCGGTCGAACTGTCGGCCCGCAGCCACGGCGGAAACGACCGACAGACATGGGCGACGCGGGTGATGCTCGGCGAGGCGCTGTTTGAGCTCGGCAAGACCCGCGAGGCGATCGCCTTGCTCGAACCGGCGACCGCGCGGCTGCGGGCGTTAGGGGATCAGCACGCCGAGATCGATGCCTGGCGCTGGCTTTCCGCGGCACGACTCGACGCCGGCGAGGCCGACGCTGCGGTGGCCGCGGCGCGCGAGGCCGTTCGGGTGGCCGCGGGTGCCGGACACGGTTCCGACCGTCTCCGGAGCGCGACCGCCGGACCCGAGCGCGACGCGTTTGCCGCGAATCTGTCGCTCGCTAATGCATTGGCCACGACAAGTCGACCGGGGGTCGCCGCAGCAGCGGGCGAGGCGCTGCGCATCAGCGCTGGATTCCCGACCCCGGCTGCCGGCGTGTCGGTGCTGCTTGCGCACGTGGTGCATGGGCAAGGGCTCACACGAGAGGGCGACGTTGCCGGTGGCATCGCCGAGATCGAGCGCGGCTATTCGGGGCTGCTTCAACGGCTCGGCCCGCACCACCTGCATACCGAGACGTCGGGCAACCTGCTCGGAAACGTCAGGCTGGAGGCGGGAGATGCGGCTGGCGCAGCCACGGCCTTTGCCAGCGTCCTCGACTCGCTTCGGTCGCACGCCAGCGAGCGCGGCGCCATGGTGCTCGGCATCGCCGAGTATTCGCTCGCCAGGGCCTGCGCCGCGGCCGGCGAGGCCGAGCGATCGCTGAAGCTGTATGCGCAAGCCGCGGCAACGTTCAACAGCGCGGATCCTGCGTCGCCGCTCGGCCTGCGCGCTCGCGCTGGGCACGCCCTTATGCTGGCGCACCTCGGCCGCCTCGACGAGGCGGAGCTGGAATTCGCCGCACTCGACGCCATCGGGGCGCCGGCAATCGAGAAGGCCGCGATCGGCCTGCGGCTGGCCGAGCTGCGCAGCCTGCAGGGCCGTCACGACGAGGCGCTCGAGCTTGCTCGCCGGTCGGCCGAGTCGCTCAGCACCGTTCCGTCGAAGACGCTGCAGGCGCAGGTACGCCAGCGTCTCGGCGAGGTGCTGCTGGCAGCGGGCCGCTTCGAGGAGGCCCGGGAGCCGCTGCGCACCGCGCTCGTCCTTTACCACCAGGCGCAGCGCTACCCGTCGCGCGACCGTGCGATGACCGAAGCGTCGCTTGCCCGGGTCGACGCCCACCTCGCAGCTCGCTGAACGTCCGCCGGCTGCGTCGCCGCGGCGGGCAGGCTTTTCTTGCCGCGGGCGTGGAAGATCTCAGCCACGGAGTCTTCTGACCGGGCAGAAGGCGCCGGCGGTGTCCGCACCGCCGCGGTTCGCGATGCGGGTGCCAGCGGACTCGCGCGAGGTGCGAAAGGCCCGCTCGGGCTGGCGTCAGAATGGCCCCTCGTTTCAATAGGGGCGCCGCTTGGACACTTCCACTGCCCGAATTGCCGTCGTCGATGCCGCTGCCGCCGATCTCGACGCCCAGCTGGTCGCTTGGCGGCGCGACTTTCACCAGAACCCCGAGCTCGGCAACCGCGAAACGCGCACCGCAGCGAAGGTCGCCGAGCACCTGCGCTCGCTCGGCTTCGACGAGGTGCGCACCGGCGTCGCCCACACCGGCGTCGTCGGCCTGCTCAAGGGCGGCCGGCCGGGCAAGTGCGTGGCGCTGCGCGCCGACATGGACGCGTTGCCGGTAGAGGAACGCGCCGACGTGCCGTTCGCGTCGAAGGCGCGGGCGACCTTCAACGGGCAGGACGTCGGCGTCATGCATGCGTGCGGCCACGACGCGCACGTCGCCATCCAGATGGCGGTCGCGTCGCTGCTCGCCGGCATGCGCGACCGGATCGCCGGCTCGGTCAAGTTCATCTTCCAGCCTGCCGAAGAGATGCCGCCAGAGGGCGAGGAAGGCGGCGCGCAGCTGATGATCAAGGAAGGCGCGCTCGAGAACCCCGAGCCCGACGCGATCTTCGGCCTGCACGTCACCTCGCAGCTCGCGACCGGAACGATCG
>JBBSQG010000396.1:0-3390 GCA_038258125.1 Solirubrobacterales bacterium | reverse complement strand
GGTACTCCAGCGGGTGGATCGGCTCGTTGGGCAGCGTGATGACGAAGTCGGGCCCGACGAAGATGTCGAGCTCGGCGGCGTTCAGGCGCCCGACGGCCTTGTCGAAGCGGGGGAAGTGCAAGACGACGAAGAGGTAGTCGTCGTACTCGTCGATCTTCGGGCGCTGGTTGCGCGAGTAGACGTCCTCGTAGTCCAGCGGATGAAACTCGAAGTGCTCCTCCAGCCACGTCCGGTCGGCCGGCCGCGGACGCTCGATGTGGATCCAGCGCAGCCCCTCGGCCTCGACGAGCTCGACGTTGGGTGCCTCGGCCTCGGGCTCCGGCGGCCCGGCGACGCGCCCGCGGCCGCGGACGGGGCGTCCAAACCGTGGCTTTGGAAGGTTCGGCATCGCTTGGTATTGTGCCCGTCGAGAGCTGGACACATCCAGAGGGGTGGAGGGACAGGCCCAACGAAGCCCCGGCAACCAACCCGCAGTTCGCGGGAAACGGTGCCAATTCCTGTTAGATGTGGCACAGGCCATTTGCGCCGACGCCACGAAATCGAAACGGCGAAGGGGTTATATGGCGGCCAAGCAGCTCAAGTGCAGAGAATGCGGTACCGAGTACGCGTTGGAGGCACGCTACGTCTGCTCACAGTGCTTCGGACCGCTGGAGGTCGGCTACGACCATTCCAAGCTGACCGACGTCGGCGAGGTCCGCCGGCGCATCCAGGGCGGCCCGCAGAACATCTGGCGCTACCACGACTTCCTTCCGCTGGAGGGACCGCAGCCGCAGACGCGCACCGGACTGCCGGCCGGCTGCACGCCGCTCATCCGCGCCGACCGGCTCGCCAGGCGCCTCGGTCTCGGCGAGGTGTGGGTCAAGAACGACGCCGCCAACCCGACGCACTCCTTCAAGGACCGCGTCGTCTCGGTCGCCGCGACCCGCGCCCGCGAGCTGGGCTTCGACACGCTCGCCTGCGCCTCGACCGGCAACCTCGCCAACTCCGTCGCCGCCCACGGCGCGGCGCTGGGGATGGACTCCTACGTGCTGATCCCGGCCGACCTGGAGGAGCAGAAGGTGCTCGCGACCGGGGTCTACGGGACGAACCTCGTCAAGGTGCGCGGCAACTACGACGACGTCAACCGCCTGTGCACGGAGCTGTCGGGCGACCGCGAGAACTGGGCATTCGTGAACATCAACATGCGCCCGTACTACGCCGAGGGCTCCAAGACCGTCGCCTACGAGATCGCCGAGCAGCTTGGCTGGGAGCTGCCCGACCGCTGCGTCGTTCCGATCGCCTCGGGCTCGCTGTACACGAAGATCGCCAAGGGCTTCCAGGAGTTCATCGACGTCGGCCTGATCGCCGGGGAGGTGCCGACGATGAACGGCGCGCAGGCGACGGGCTGCTCGCCGGTCGCCGCCGCGTTCGCCGACGGCAAGGACTTCTGCCGCCCGGTCAAGCCGCACACGATCGCCAAGTCGCTGGCGATCGGCAACCCGGCCGACGGGCCCTACGCGCTCGATCTCGCGCGCGCCACAGGAGGCTCGATCGAGATGGTCTCCGATGACGAGATCCGCGCCGGCATCCGCCTGCTCGCCGAGACGACCGGGATCTTCACCGAGACGGCCGGCGGCGTGACGACGGCGGTCCTGCAGAAGCTCGCCGAGGCCGGCGCGATCGGTCCCGACGAGCGCGTCGTGCTCGTCATCACCGGCGAGGGCCTGAAGACGCTCGACGCGGTGCGCGACTCGTTCACGGCCCACGAGGTCGATCCGAACATCGAGTCCTTCGAGGCATCCTTCGCCGAGTCCGCGCGCGTGTAGTGGCCCGATGGGCCACTAGGATGGGTCGCTGATGTCGATCACGGTCAAGCTCCCCACCCAGCTGCGCGTCGCCGCCGGCGGCGTCGCCTCGGTGCAGGTCGAGGGCGGCACGGTCGGCGAGGCGCTGGAGTCGGTGTTTCGCGCGCACGGCGAGCTGCGCGAGCGGCTCTATCTGAACGGCGACCTGCGTCGCTTCGTCAACGTCTATCTCGGTGGCGAGGACATCCGCTTCCTTGAGGGGCTGGAGACCGAGGTGCCCGACGGGTCGTCGCTGACGATCCTGCCGGCGGTCGCCGGCGGCTGAGGCCGTACTGGGCGGCTGGGGCTGCGCAGCCGCTGCGCGTTCCGGTGCCTGAACGCCCGAAACGCGGGCGACGCGGAGCGTGGTATCCGCCTGGCGCTCGGGCGCTTCGCATTCTGGGGGCTGAACACCCGAAAAGCGCGCTGTCGTGCGACAGCCTGCATGAGGGTGTGAGAACCCACCACCTGGGTGCCACCGATCCGCGGCCGGCCGGCGCCACCATGCAGGCATGTCCCGACTCCGCTCATCCCTCATCAGCGCTGCTGCCGTCGCCGGCGGCGTGCTCGCGCCCGCCGCCCCCGCGCTGGGCGCTCCAGTTCCGCTTGCGGTCGAGTCCGCGGTGACCCCCGTCGCCGCCTACGAGGGCGTCGTCATGTGGTCTCATCTCGATCCGGCCGAGAAGACCTATTCGCTCGTCCAGTCGATCGACGGCGGCGCGCCGACGCCGGTCGCGGTCGCGCCCCGCACGAAGGGCCCGTTCGATGTCGACCTCGGCACGAACCGCTCCGGCTCGACGTACGCCGTCTACACCCGCGACGACGGCGACATCTACCGCCTGCGCGTTGCCAGCGGCAGCGAGGTGAAGGTCGCCAAGCTCAGCTCCCCAGCGATCGCCGAGCGCGATCCGACGATCATGCGTGGCGAGATCGCGTTCATCCGCCGCGACCACGGCTATGACCAGCTGCGGATCGGCAACACGTCGCGCCATTCGAAGGGCAGCCGGCTGATCGTCAAGAAGCGCTCGATCGTCAGCGCCGAGCTGTCGACCACCCACGTCGCATACATCGTCACGGGCCCCGGCCCGATCAGCGCCGAAGGTGCGAGGTACGTCCGCGTCCGCAACCTGAGGACACGCGCCGACCGGCAGGTCTACCGCGCCGTCTCGGGTGGGGCGAACTACGCCAACGTCACGAGGCCGACATACGTCGCCGCGCCACGAGGCTTCATGTGGGTGCGCACGAACCAGGGCTCGGGCCGGGGCAACCGGTTCGTCCGCTACGCGCTGCGCGGTTCCAAGCTCGCCTATGCCCAGGGATCGTCGCGGTTGACCGTCTCCAGCGCCTGGGCAGGAGCCCGGCTCGGGGCGGCGGCCTCGACGGCGCTCGCCGACACCGCCTGCGACGACGCCGGCGTGCACTACTGCGGCGTCGGGCTCAGCGGGCGGCTGCGCTTCGACGCCAAGCCGTAGTCGCACAGCCTGTGGCCGGGGGGGGGCCCCGTGGGTGGGGGCGCCCCCGCCCGCCGGCACCCGGAGCAGACCGCCCCCCGCCCCGGCCGCCCCCC
>JBBSQG010000395.1:0-3392 GCA_038258125.1 Solirubrobacterales bacterium | reverse complement strand
TCGCAGACCGGGCAGTCGAGTGGGTGGTTGATGAGCAGGAACTCGAGCACGGCCTCCTGGGCGACCTTCACGCGCTCGGTCTGCGTGTTGACGACCATGCCGTCGCGGACGGGCGTCGAGCAGGCGGTCTGCAGCTTCGGGATGCCCTCGATCTCGACGAGGCACATGCGGCAGGCGCCGACCGGGGCGCCGAGCTTGGGCTCGTAGCAGAAGACCGGGATCTCGACGTCGCCGAGCTTGGCCGCGTCGGCGAGCATCATCCCGGCGGGCGCGTTGACCTCCAGGCCGTCGATCGTGAACGCGATCGTGTCGGGTGTCGGCCTAGGCACCGATGGCTCCTTGCACCAGAACAGGATCGGGATCGGGCGGGCCCTCGCCGGCCCACGGGTTGCGCGCGCGAGCCGCCTCGATGTGGGCCTCGAACTCGTCGCGGAACTTCGCCACCATCGAGCCGATCGGCATCGCCATCGCGTCGCCGAGCACGCACAGGCAGTTGCCGATGATCTGCTCCTGCACCGAGGCCATGATGTCGAGGTCCATCGGCGTCGCCAGGCCCTCGTCGATGCGCTCGAGCATCGAGACCGTCCAGCGCGTGCCCTCGCGACACGGCGTGCACTTGCCGCACGACTCGTGCTTGTAGAACTTCGCCAGCTTCAGGGCGACGTCGACGACGGGCACCGAGTCGTCGACGACGATGATCGCGCCCGAGCCGAGCATCGACTTCGCCTTCGCCAGCGAGTCGAAGTCGTAGGGGATGTCGAGGTCGTCAGCGGTCAGCACCGGTGACGACGAGCCGCCGGGGAACCAGAACTTCACCTTGCGCCCGTCGGGCGGGCCGCCGGCGAGGTCGAAGATGATCTCGCGCGACGGCATGCCGAGCTCGACCTCGTAGTTGCCGGGCTTCTTGACGTTTCCGCTGACGGACACGAGCTTCGTGCCGGCCGAGTTCTCGGCCCCGATCTCGGCGTACTTCGCGCCGCCCATGGCGATGATGTGCGGCATCGTCGCGAGTGTCTCGACGTTGTTGATGACCGTCGGGCCCTGGTAGAGGCCCTGGTTGGCGGGAAACGGCGGCTTCAGGCGCGGGTTGCCGCGCTTGCCCTCCAGCGAGTCCAGCAGCCCGGTCTCCTCGCCGCAGATGTAGGCGCCGGCGCCACGGTGCAGGACGAGCGACAGATCGAAGCCCGAGCCGAGGATGTCCGCGCCGATGAAGCCGGCCTGCTCGGCCTCGATGATCGCCGCGTCGATGATGTCGGCCTGCTCGACGTACTCGCCGCGGATGTAGATGAACGACCTCGTCGCGCCCGCCGCGTAGGCGGCGATGACCATGCCCTCGATGAGCATGTGCGGGCTCTTCTGCATGAGCTCGCGGTCCTTGAACGTGCCCGGCTCGGACTCGTCGGCGTTGCAGACGAGGTACTTGTCGACCTGCGCCTTGGGGATGAAGGAGATCTTCTTGCCGCTGGGGAAGCCCGCGCCGCCGCGCCCGCGCAGGCCCGAGGCCATCAGCTCGTCGGTCACCTCCGACGGCTGCATCGAGGTGAGCACCTTGCGCATCGCCTCGTAGCCGCCGCGCCGGCGGTAGACGTCGATCGTGTTCAGGCCGGGCTCGTCGATCCCGGCGAAGAGGATGGTCGGGCTGCTCATGCGTCGTCCTCGCTCGCGGGTGGTCGTTGGATCGCTCGCGCCGCGCCCGGATCGGTGCTCTTGCGCAGGTGCAGCTGCTTGCCGGGAAGCGGCGGCGTGCCGTCGCGGATCTGCTCGACGAGCTTGGGCACCTCGTCGAGGTCGATCGGCCCGACGTAGATGCCGTCGACGGACGCCATCGGCGCGATGTCGCACGCGCCCAGGCACTCGAAGTGGCGCACGTTGAACTCGGGGTCGCCGTCGACCTCCTGCTCGATGCGCTCCAGCAGCTCGTCGGCGCCGCACAGCGAGCACGAGATGTTCGTGCACACGTACACCGAATGACGCCCGACCGGCTTGGTCTCGAGCATGTCGTAGAACGACGCCACCGAGATGAGGTAGCCGGGCGTCAGGCGCATGACGCAGGCCGCCTGCCAGATCGCCTCCGGCGAGCACCAGCCGTGCACGCGCTGGGCGGCGGCGAGCGCGGGAATCGCCGCGCTGTGGAAGTCGGGGTACTTGGCCATGTGCGCCTCGATCTCGGCGCGCAGCGGCGCGGGAACGGGCGTCGTCGCCGGGTCGGGGACCTCGGCGGGGTTCTTCTCGAGGTCGACCGCGTCGTCCCAGCCGGGCACGCGCGAGCCGTGGCCGAAGCGCGCGACCTCGCGCAGCGGGGCGGACTGCTCGCGCCGGCCGCGGGCGACGGTATCCCCGCGCTGGCCATCCGGCGCCCGAGTGGGGGGCACGGGATCTCGCTTCCTGCGGCCGATCACCGGTCGATCCCCCCGAGGACCGGGTCGAGCATCGCCAGCGTGGCGATCAGGTCGGCGATGTAGGAGCCCTCGGTCATCGGGGCGGTCGCCTGCAGGTTGACGAATGAGGGGTCGCGCATGTGCACGCGCGCGGGCTTGGAGGAGCCGTCGGAGCGCACGAAGCAGGCCAGCTCGCCGCGCGGTGACTCGACCGGGAAGTAGACCTCGCCCGGCGGTACGCGGAAGCCCTCGGTGACGAGTTTGAAGTGATGGATCAGCGCCTCCATCGAGGTCGCCAGCTCATGGCGCGGCGGCAGCGCGACCTTGCGGTCGTCGGTCATCCAGGCGCCCTCGGGCAGGCCGTCCATCGCCTGCTCGATGATCTTCACCGACTCGTAGATCTCCGCGACGCGGACGGCGAAGCGATCCCAGTTGTCGCCTTCGGTGCCGACCGGGATCTTGAACTCGAAGTGGTCGTAGGAGCAGTAGGGCGTCGCCTTGCGCAGGTCCCACGGGTTGCCGGCGGCGCGCAGCAGCGGGCCGGTGATGCCGAGCGCGAGCAGGTCGGCCTCGGGCAGCGGGCAGATCCCGCGCAGGCGCTGCAGGACGATCTCGTTGTTGGCGAGCAGATCCTTGTACTGGTCGACGCGCGACGGCATCTGATCGGTGAACTGCTTGAGCTTGGAGGCGAAGCCGCGCGGGATGTCGTCCGCGACGCCGCCGACCTGGATGTAGCGCGTGTGCATGCGCTGGCCGGTGGACTGCTCGAAGAGGTCGAGGATCAGCTCGCGGTCGCGGAAGCAGTACCAGAACATCGACATCGCGCCGAGGTCCAGTGCGCTGGTGCCCAGCCACACCAGGTGGCTCATGATCCGGTTGAGCTCCATATGCAGGACGCGCAGGTACTGCGCGCGCTTGGGCACCTCGACCCCCAGCAGGGTCTCCGTCGCGCCGCAGAACGCCATCGCGTTGAAGTAGTAGGCCAGGTAGTCCATCCGCTCGACGACGGGGATG
>JBBSQG010000394.1:0-3392 GCA_038258125.1 Solirubrobacterales bacterium | reverse complement strand
GATCCCTGTCGCTGCGGCGCCCGCGAGCGCAGCGCCGGCCGAGCCCGACGCGGCTGCCGAGCCCGACCCGACACCCGAGCCCGAGGCCGCTGCGCCCGCCGAGCCCGAGGCCGCCGCCGAGCCGGCGACGGACGACACCCCATCTGACACTGACGAAGCGAAGGAGTAACCCATGGCCCAGTCCACAGCTGAATGGATCGACGAGCTGAAGAGCATCTCGGTGCTCGAGCTGAGCGAGCGCATCAAGGCGCTCGAAGAGGAGTTCGGCGTCTCGGCGCAGGCAGCCGCCGTGGCGGCCCCGGCCGGCGGCGGTGGCGGCGACGCGGCCCCGGCCGAGGAGGAGCAGACGGCGTTCGACGTCATCATCACGGCGGCCGGCGACAAGAAGATCCAAGTCATCAAGGTCGTCCGCTCGGCCACGAGCCTTGGCCTCAAGGAGGCCAAGGCGCTCGTCGACGAGGCTCCCAAGGCCGTCCGCGAGGGCGTCGACAAGGACGAGGCCGAGAAGCTCAAGCAGGAGCTCGAAGAGGCCGGCGCGAGCGTCGAGATCAAGTAGCACGACGTCGTTGCCGAGGCGGGTCGCCGGCTCTGCGGCGCCCGCCGCAGCGAGTGTTGCGCAGGGCGCCTACGGGCGCTCTGTGTCGTGGACGCCCGGCATCGGCGGCACCTTGGGGTGCCCTCATCGAGCCCTGAGACCGGCGGCGCCGGCGAGGCCTCGCGTGATTGGACTCGCGGAAACGTCCGTGAGGTGACAATCTTTCGCAGGCGGGCGTTCCCTCCGATTGGGCGGGCACCGCCTGCCATGCTGAGATAACTGAGCGGAGGGGCACGATGACGGTTCGAGGACGGAGCTGGCGCAAAGCCGGCATGGCATGCGGGCTGGTTGCGGCGGGCGTCGGTATGAACGCCCCTGCGGCCACCGGCATCATCGTGGAGTATCCGCCTGATTCGTCGGCGACCGCAGTCGCACGCGCGATGGCCGTCGACAAGTCGGTCATCCGCCGTGCGGTCTTCTCGGCGGTCCCGCCCGGGTCCAAGCCCGCCGCCGTCTCCACCACGCCGCTCGCCGGCTTCCCGCGCCCAGGCGCCGACTCCCGCTACGCGATCCTCACCACCGGCAACGCACGCCTCGCCGATGACGCGAACACCTCGGGAGACGCCGGTTCGACGGCCGGCGGTCCCTCAATCCGCGGCGCGCGCGACGTCACGATGATGCGCATCGACCTGCGCATCCCGAAGAACGCCAACTGCCTCTCGTTCCGCTTTCGCTTCCTGTCAGAGGAGTACCCGGAGTTCGTCGGCGACGAGTTCAACGACGCGTTCATCGCCGAGCTCGACGGGACGAACTGGAAGGCCGCGACCAAGGAGGACCCGCGGATCACCGCACCGCTCAACTTCGCGGTGACGTCCAACCGTCAGCCGATCCGCATCAACCGTATCGGTGCCACCGGGATGACCGCCTACCGGGCGAGAGGCACGACCTACGACGGCGCGACGCGGATCCTGCGCGCGTCGACGCGCGTCAACCGGTCGACGCGCCACCTGTATCTGTCGATCTTCGATCAGGGTGACCGCATCTACGACTCGGCGGTCTTCATGGACAAGCTGATCATCGCCCGTCGCACCCGCTGCGCGAACGGGGTGGTGGTCGAGCGCTGACGCGGCCTAGTCCGCGTCCTCCTCCAGCGTGTCGGGATAGGCGATGAACTCGACCTGCGCGTCGCCCGGCGCCTGGAGGTAGAACGAGCGGCTGGCGTCGCGGTGCACGGCGATCACCGCCTCGTGCTCGGCCGCCAGCCGCTCGAGCTCCTCAGCGGAGACCTTGAAGGCGAGGTGGTGCGGGTGCTGGTCGGCCATGACGAACGCGAGCCGGGCGCCGCCGGCCTCGAGCAGTGCCCAGCTGTCGTCGGCGAAGAGCACGCTCGCGCCCGGCACCATGCGCTGCCACCACTCCAGCGCTGCGGCGATGTCCGGCACCGACTGGGCAACGTGGTCGAACTGCACGCCCGACATTCTCGCAAGCCTGGACGGGAACACTCAAGACGTCGATTCGCGCTACTCTGCGCTGGTCGACCGATAGCCGTAGCCGCTTTCAGCATGGTTTTGCGCCCACATAGCGCAGACTTGAAGCGGGGTCCGTGAGCGTCGACCGCCCCCTAGCGGGGGCCGCACTTTGCTGTGCTATCCTGGCGAGTCCGCGCCTTGTTGGCCTACGGCCGCGGTGCTGCCCCCCGATGAACGCCCTCTCCGACCCCTTGAGGAGTCGCCGCCTTGCCTCTTGTTGACGCCCCCCGGACGCGCCGGACGTTCGCGCGCCTGAACCGAGTTCACGAAGTCCCGAACCTCATCGACATCCAGCGCCGTTCGTTTGCCTGGCTGACCGACCCTGAGAAGGGCGGCCTGCGCGAGACCATCTCCGACATCTCGCCGATCGAGGACTACACCGGCAATCTCGCCGTGGACTTCGGC
Source organism: Solirubrobacterales bacterium (assembly GCA_038258125.1). GTDB lineage: Bacteria > Actinomycetota > Thermoleophilia > Solirubrobacterales > Solirubrobacteraceae > CADCVQ01. The sequence goes on along the minus strand of JBBSQG010000394.1, from coordinate 923 downwards.
GAGTTTCACTTCGATGATCCGGTCGCGTCGATCGAGGAGTGTCGCGAGAAGGACCTCACCTACGCGCGCCCGCTGACCGTCACCGTCGCGTTCGTCAACCGCGAGACCGGTGAGATCCGCGAGCAGTCGGTGTTCATGGGCGACTTCCCCTGGATGACCGAGCGGGGCACGTTCATCATCAACGGCACCGAGCGCGTCGTCGTCACGCAGCTCGTCCGTTCCCCGGGCGCCTATCTCATGGAGGCCAAGGATCGCGAGAAGCAGGTCTTCATCGCGAACCTCATGCCGGCCCGCGGCTCGTGGCTGGAGCTGGAGATCGACAAGAAGGGCAAGGTCTTCGTCCGCATCGACCGCAAGCGCAAGCTGCCGGTCACCGTCCTGCTGCGCGCGATGGGCTACTCGACCGACGAGGAGATCGCGGGCCTGTTCGACAACAGCCTCTACATCCGCAACACGATCGAGGCCGACACCGAGCCGACGAAGACCGAGGAGGGCGCGCTCGTCGAGCTCTTCAAGAAGCAGCGCCCCGGCGAGCCGCCGAGCGTCGACAACGCGCGTGCGCTGCTGCACCAGCTGTTCTTCGACCCCAAGCGCTACGACCTCACGCGCGTCGGGCGCTACAAGCTCAACGCGCGCCTGGGCCTCGACATCGACCTCGAGACCCGCACGCTGACGCACGACGACATCCTGGCGCTCGTCAAGGAGCTCGTCTCCCTGCCGCGGATCCTCGGCATGCCCGAGGAGCCCGACGTCGAGATCAAGGACTACGCCGCCGAGGCGCAGACCTACCCGCGCGAGGCCGTCGGCGAGCACCTCGACGAGTACGAGCACTTCGGCAACCGCCGCCTGCGGACGGTCGGCGAGCTCATCCAGGAGGCCTTCCGGATCGGCCTGTACCGGATGGAGCGCGTCGTGCGCGAGCG
>JBBSQG010000393.1:0-3393 GCA_038258125.1 Solirubrobacterales bacterium | reverse complement strand
CGGCGCCGACGGGCTCGCGGTACCCGGCCTGCCGCGCCTGGCGCTCGCGCTCGCCGTGGCGCCGGCGGCCTTCATCGCGGCAGCCCCCGCGCTCGGCGGGCACGCGAGCGTCCAGTCGCCGGTCGCGCTGCTGCTCCCGCTGGACATCCTCCACGTGCTGGCGATGAGCGTCTGGATCGGCGGGCTGATCATGCTGCTGCTCGTGGTGCCGGCGGCCACGCGCCGGCTGGAGCCGAGCGACCGCACGTGGCTGCTGGCCGCCACGCTGGTCCGCTTCTCGCCGATCGCGCTCGGCTGCGTCGTCGTGCTGCTCGTGACCGGCACGGTGCAGGCCTTCGAGCACATCGGCGCGTGGTCGGCACTGACCGACACGGGCTTTGGTCGCGCCGTGCTCATCAAGGTCGGGCTGATCGTCGCCCTGATCGGCCTCGGCGCGGTCAACCGCCGCCGCGTCGTGCCGGGGCTGCGCCGCCTCGCGGAGGCGAGCGCGGCGCCCGGCGAGCCCGGCCACCTGCTGCGGCGCACGCTGCGCGCCGAGGTGGCGGTCGTCGTCGTCGTGCTCGGCGTGACCTCGGCGCTCGTGAGCTACGCGCCGCCCGACTCGCTGGCCAGCGGCCCGTTCAGCGCCAACGTCGCGCTCGGCCCGCTGCGCCTGGAGGTGACGATGGACCCGGCCCGGGTCGGGCCCAACGAGCTGCACCTGTACCTGCTGCGCGCTCGCGACGGCGCGCCGTTTGATGGCACCACGCAGCTGGAGGCGACGCTCGCGCTGCCGGCCCGGCAGATCGGCCCGCTGACCCTGAGGGCCCGCGAGGCGGGCCCGGGCCACTACGTCGTCGACACCGTCGACCTCATTCCCGGCGGCGACTGGAAGCTCGCCGTCACGAGCCGCATCTCGGACTTCGACCAGTACGAGACGTCGCTGAAGGTCGCCGTCCGCTGAGCACCCGTATCCCCGTTTCACCGACCAAAGTCAAAGGAGCAGACATGAATCACAGGACGATCCTCGCGGCGACCGCCGCCACACTTGCCACCCTCGCCGGCGCGGCCACCGCCGCCCAGGCCCACGTGACGCTGCAGCCCAACGAGGCGACCGCCGGCGGGTATGCACGTCTGGACGTTCGCGTGCCCAACGAGGAGGACACCAAGGCGACGACGAAGATCGTCGTCCAGATGCCGGCGGGGTTCGCCTCGGCGTCCTACGAGCCCGTGCCCGGCTGGCGCGTGCAGGTCGCCAAGCGAAAGCTCTCCACCCCGGTCCCGTCCGGTGAGGGGGAGACTCAGACCGAGGAGGTCAGCACGCTGACGTTCAGCGCGACGGGCAAGGGCCTGGCCCCGGGCGCGTTCCAGGACTTCGGTGTCTCGCTGCGCCTGCCCGACCAGCCGGCCGGCACGAAGCTCACCTTCAAGGCGCTGCAGACCTACACGGGCGGCGAGGTCGTGCGCTGGATCGGCGCCCCCGGCAGCGATCGCCCGGCGCCACAGGTCACGCTCGTGGCCGCTCCCGCCGAGGGTGAGCAGCCCGTCGACACCGCGAAAGCGGCCCCGGCGGCCACGCCCGACGACGACGAGGACGGGGATGGCAACGGCCTGGCGCTCGCCGCGTTGATCGTCGGCGGCCTCGGCCTGCTCGCCGGCGGGGCAGCGCTCATCAGCGCACGCCACTAGTAGCCCGTCGCTACCGCGCCGCTACTCGTCCTCGACGACGTCCGCCTCCGGCTCGGCGTTCTCGTCGTCGTCGACGATCTCGTCGTCGGTCGTGTGCAGGTCGGCCACGAGAGCCGAGCCGTGGCGGACCTGGAATGCTTGCATGAGCTCGTCGCGCGCGTCGCCGTCGATCGGCACATCGTCGGAGATCAGGACCCAATCCGCGCCCTCGAAGTCCTCCATGTTGAAGACCTCGGTGTCGATGTCGGGGGAGTCGTCGATGACGACGAGGACCTCGGTCTGCGGATTGAAGTAGGTCCCCGGGCGGTTGACGATGTCGTCGAAGTCGAACTGTCGCGGATTGGCCATGGAGCGATCTCTATCAGGTCAGGTCGCGGATCCGCCGCTCGATCTCCGTGTCTACGTCGAGCGGGTCTGCGCCGGCGCGTACCCGTCGCGCGTTGCGCGCAAGCACATGCTGGCGGATCTCCTCGCGCAGCGCCGGGCTGACCGGCGGCTCTGGCGTGGCCGGTGCCGCCGGTGCTGCGTCGAGTCCGGCCAGCTCGGCCTGCACGTCGACCGGCGCCTCGCCGCGCCGCTCGCGGCGCTCGTTGCGCGCCTCGATCATCTGGCGGATGTCCTCGGCGCGCTCCTGCGGCGAGTCCTCGTGGTCGTCGTCGCGGCCCATCCCGCCGCCGCCGACACCGCGATAGCTGCGCCCGCTGCCGACGAGCGTGTAGATCGCGACGAGCGCGCCGACGATCGCCACGACCCAGACCAGCGTGCCGAAGGCGTCCTGCATCGCTCCGATGATCGCAGCCCGCGGCGCGAGCACGCGCTCCTCGGCACCCCGCCATCGAGCGCAGGATCTCGTCGACAGCCCGCGCCCGGATATCCCACCGCTGCATTGGCGCGCGTCCGCGCTGTTCGCCGGCGCTGCGTCACGCGGTGTGTGACGTCCGCTACATTGCGGGGTAGAGCTGTTGACTGACCAGTCAATCTAGACGTTTCAGACCCCATCCTCAGGAGCCACCAATGGTCGATTTCACCCTGACCGACGAGCAGAAGAACCTCCGCGAGCTGGCGCACGACTTCGCGGCGAAGGAGATCCGTCCCGTCGCGTGGGAGCTCGACCGCGACGGCGCCTGGCCGCAGGCGATCATCGACAAGGCCCACGAGGTCGGTCTGATGAACACTCACCTGCCCGAGGAGTACGGCGGCGCGGGCCTGAACTACCTCGACGGCTGCATCATCGAGGAGGAGCTGTCGTGGGGCTGCTCGGGCGTGCAGACCTCGCTCGGCGCCAACGGCCTGGCCTCGGCACCGGTCATGCTCGGCGGCTCGGAGGCGGTCAGGCGCGAGTTCGCCGAGGATCTCATCGCCACACCGAAGCTCGCCTCCTTCTGCCTCACCGAGCCCGACGCCGGCTCCGACGTCTCGGGCATGCGCACGCGCGCCGTGCGCAGCGGCGACAAGTACGTCCTCAACGGCTCGAAGTGCTTCATCACCAACGGCAGCTACGCCGACTGGTTCGTCGTCTACGCCAAGACCGACCCGGAGGCCGGCCACCGCGGCATCTCGGCCTTCCTCGTGCGCAAGGACGACACGGTGATCGTGGACAAGAAGGAAGACAAGATGGGCCAGCGGGCGTCGAACACCGCGACGATCACCTTCAATGACACCGAGCTCGACGCGCGCTACCTGCTCGGCGAGGAGAACAAGGGCTTCAAGCTCGCGATGATGGTG
>JBBSQG010000392.1:0-3400 GCA_038258125.1 Solirubrobacterales bacterium | reverse complement strand
GACGCCCGCCTCGGGCCTCGCCTCGGCGAGGCCCGCCGCGGGCCTCCTCTCGAGGGGGCCCGCCGTGGGCGCCGCCACCTCGGCGACGCCCACCTGCTGCGGCTCGGCACCCACAACGTGCGCTGGCTCGACCCCGCCTCGCGGATCGGCAAGCTGGGGCGCGTATGCGACGTGTGGCGCCGGCTGCGGCTAGACATGGTCCTCGTCCAGGAGCATGGCATCCAGTACAACGACCACGTGCGTACTGCTAACAAAATGAAGGGCTGGAAAACCCTTTGGAGGTTCAACCAAACCGGCGGCGCCGACAACGCCGCCGGCCGTGGCGGCGGCGTGCTCATCGCGTGGAGAGCGAGCGCCGAGCGCAGCGGCCGCATCAAGGTGCACGCCGAGACCGCCAAGAGCTGGGCGCCGCGGCCGACGACAGCGGACGGCGCCGCCGGCGGGCTGGTCGAGGACGGGCGCCTCGTCGCCGTCGACGTCGAGTGGGGCGGCCACAAGCTAGTGCTCGTCAACGCGTACCTCCCACCCGGGGACGCCGCCGCCCAAAAGGACTTCATCTACCAGCGGCTCATGCCGCTCGAGCGAGATTGCGCCCGCCGCGGCCGCACGCCACTCGCCGCCGGGGACTGGAACTATGTGCCCGACCCCTACCTCGACCGCCTCGTAGCCGCCGCCGATGGCGCCGGCCTCCGCGCCGCTGCCGGCCGCGACTCGGCCGGCGACTTCTGGAAGACGTGTCTCGGCAAGCAGCTCGTCGACGTGGCGCGCCACCACAAGCCCAACTCCAGATCGATGACGCGATTTGGACACGGGTCGGCCGCCCGCCTCGACCGCTGGTACGTCGGCGCCGCCGCCATCGACTTTGCGCAGCCGGTGGGCCGACCGCGCCACCTCGGGCGCGACGGCGGCAACGCGGCGGCGGACGACGACGACGCCGGCGGCTACACGGTCGGCAACTGCGAGTCGGACCACCTCCCGGTCGTGATGGTGCTGACACCCAAGGTGCCGATGGGGCCGCGCGAGAAGCCGCCGCTCCGCCTGCGCCTCGACTTTGCCAAGGACGCGGCGTTGCGGGAAAACTTTGGGGCGTGGATGACCGCCGCCGCCGCTGACCTGCCCACCGACGACGTCGGCCTCATCCGCGCGTGGGCCAAGTTCACGCGATACCTGCGGCACCACGCCAACCGGCTCAACAAGAAGGCGCGGGCCGCGCGCAGCGCCGTCGTCGCCGCCGCGGAAGCCGACGTCCGCACGCTCGGCCTCGCCATCATCAGCAGCGGCGATCCGGCCGCCGCACTCGCCGCCTCGATTGGCCTCGCAGCGCTCCAACGCTCGGCCGTCGAGCGGCTCGAAGAGGAGGAGCGCGTCTTCCAGCTCCTCAAGCGGCGGAAGTGGGACGCTGGGCGAGAGCGTCCCAACCACGACCTCTCACGAAAACTGGAGGTCTCCAAGGCGGGGGAAATCCTTGCGCTGCGCACGGCGGCGGGCGCCATCGTCACGAGCGCCGCCGCCTGCGCGCACGAGGCGACGCGTTTCTCGGCACACGTCTCGCGGCAGCCGACGACGCGGCCGGACGCCAAGGCCGAAGTGCTTGCGGCCATCGCGCGCCAGCAGGCGGCGCGGCCGACCGAGGAGCAGGCGACGACGCTCGGCGACGCGGTCGTGACCGAGGCAGAGGTCTTGCGCGAGCTCCGAGGCCTCAACCCCGGCACCGCTCCCGGATCGGACGGCATCCCGAGCGACATGTGGCGCATCTTTAGGGCCGAGGCAGCGCCGCTCCTCGCTCGCCTCTTCACCGCGATCGGCCGCACCGAGGCGGTGCCCGCCGGCTTCCTCGACAGCGTGATCGTCTACATCTACAAGCGCGGCGACAAGCTCGACAGCGCCAACTACCGGCCCATATCGCTGACGCAATCTGTCTACCGAGCGCTGGGGAGGGTCCTGAGCACGAGGCTCGCCGTGCTGGCGCCGACCATCATCGACCCCGCGCAGACCGCCTTCACGGCTGGCCGCAGGATTGGCGAGAACGTCCTACTGGTGCAAACAATTGCATCAAACCTCTCCGCGCGCGGCGAGACGGGCCTGCTCGCGGTGTGCGACTTCCGGAAGGCCTATGACACCATCGACCGGGGCTTCCTTTTCGAGGTCACGCGAGCCCTCGGCCTCGGCGATGGCCTCGTCCGGTGGCAGCGAACGCTGCTCACCAACACCAAGGGCGCGGCGTGCGTGCGCGGCCACACCGCGACGCCGCGCCTTTTCGCCGCCGGCGCCCGCCAGGGCTGCTGCGCGGCGCCCGGCTGGTTCAACCTGCTGATGCAGGCGCTCCTTTGCTGGCTCAAGGACCGCGGCTTCGGCCTCGTCCTCGACGGCGGCGGAGCGCTACGCGTCGTCGCGATCCAATTCGCGGACGACACCAAGGCGCTCCTCGGCCTCGACGCCGTCCCGACCTTCCTCGAGGCGATGACTACTTTTGCCAAGGCGTCGGGCCTCCACCTGGAGCGCTCCAAAACCAGCCTCCTGCCGCTCGGCGCGCCGACCGAGCTGCCGGAGGAGCTGGGCACCCTGCGCGTGGCGGCCGAGGCCACCGCGCTGGGCTTCACTTTCGCCGCCTTCACGGGCGCGCCGACCGCCGACACCGCAGCGCTCGCGGAACGGGCGGAGCGAAAGCTGAGGAAGCTCGCCGCGTGCGGGCTGACTCCTATTGGGAGAGCCTTTGGCGCGAGCAGCTACGCGCTTCGCGCCTTCCTCTACCACGGCGAGCTAGCGTCCATCCCGGCGGCCACGCTCCGCGTGCTCGCCGCGCAGATCGCCAAACTCGTCAACACCGGCCGCGCGCCCGCGACGCGCGGCCGCCATTTCATGGCCGTCGCGGAGCGCAACCTCGCCGGCCACCCCGCCAACGGCGGCTTTGGCGTGCTTCCGCTCAAGGCGCACCTCGTCGCGCGGCGCGTGAGCTGGCTACGCACGCTGGTCGCCCACGAGAACGACGCGTTGTGGCACCGCCTCATGCGTGAGCTGCTGCGCGCGCACGCCTCGGCCCTGCCGCGGCGCCGCCACTACCGCGGCGCCATGGCGCTGCTAGCCGTGGGCGCGCCCGCCGACGGGCTGCCCGAGCCGCTCCAGCCGTGGACTAACGCGCGTGCGGAGATGCCGCCGCTGGAGATGGCCGAGACGCCGGCGGCGGGCGAGTGGTGCGCGAGCGTGCCGCTCTTCACCTGCCCCGCGCTGCTCGCGCCCGCCTCGCGCGGCGGCCTGGAGGAGGCCAACGCGGCGTGGGCCGAGATGCATAGCGTGCGCGCGCCCGGCGCGCTGCCCGAGCGCATGCTCACGCTCGGGCAGGCGGTCGCCGAGCTGCTGTGGGTGGAGGCCGCCGCGGCGCTCCCCGCGCGCGCGCGGCTCG
>JBBSQG010000391.1:0-3400 GCA_038258125.1 Solirubrobacterales bacterium | reverse complement strand
CGGCCCGGCGATCGCGGCCGAGGCGACGCCCGTCTCCGAGCGCGAGGGGACCCTCACGCTGCTGTGCTCGGCGGCGGTCTGGATGCACGAGATCGACCTGATGGGACCGGTTCTCGTCGATGCGATCAACGCCGCTCTGGGGTCCGATCGGGTGCGCGCCGTGCGCTGCGTGGCGGCCGATCGGCGGCCCCGCTCGCGCTGAGGCCAGCGGTGTTTGGGACGGGCCGGCCGTGCCGCCGCGTCCGGCACGCCCGCCGAGCCCGCCCCACGCGCTTGTTTTGTGGCAATTAGCAGGACTTTTGTCACTAGTGGCATGAGGGGTTTGCAACGCGCTTGTGCGCTATCCTTATGGCAACTTGCTGCATCCGCCCCGGCCCGTTCGGCATGACGCGGTTCCGGGGCTTCTTCACGTATTCGGAGGTTAGGTGGCGAAGGACGACAAGAAGCTCGACAGCCTCACCGGCGCGGGCTCATACGACGCACAGGACATCACCGTCCTCGAAGGCCTCGAGGCCGTCCGCAAGCGTCCTGGGATGTACATCGGGTCGACCGGCGTACGCGGCCTCCATCACCTCGTCTACGAGGTCGTCGACAACTCCGTCGACGAGGCGCTCGCCGGGCACTGCACCCGCGTCGACGTCACGATCCACCCCGACAACTCGGTCACCGTCTACGACGATGGCCGCGGTATCCCCGTCGGCACGATGGAGAAGGAGGGCCGCTCGGCGCTCGAGGTCGTCCTGACCGTGCTGCACGCCGGCGGCAAGTTCGGCGACGGCGGTGGCTACAAGGTCTCCGGCGGCCTGCACGGAGTTGGCGTCTCGGTCGTCAACGCGCTGTCTGAGCTGCTGGAGATCGAGGTTCGCCGTGAGGGCCACGTCTGGCGCCAGACCTACGAGCGCGGCGCCCCGCAGGCGCCGATCGCACGTGGCGAGGCCACCAGCGAGACCGGCACGACGATCACGTTCCGCCCCGACGCCGAGATCTTCGAGACGACCGACCTGGACTTCTCGGTGCTCGAGCAGCGCCTGCGCGAGACCGCCTTCCTGACGCGCAGCCTGCGGATCCAGATCGACGACGAGCGGGGCGAGAAGGCGACGGCGACGTTCAAATACGACGGCGGCATCGAGGACTTCGTCCGCTATCTGAATGCCAACAAGGACCCGATCGGCAAGAAGGTCGTCTTCTTCGAGGGCGAGAGCGACGAGGGCGCCGTCGAGGTCGCGATGCAGTGGAACACGACCTACCAGGAGTCGGTGTTCTCCTTCGCCAACAACATCAACACGCACGAGGGCGGCTCGCACCTCACCGGCTTTCGCTCGGCCCTGACGACGGCGCTGAACCGCTACGCCCGCGCCCGCGGTCTGCTGAAGGAGAAGGACGACGCCCTGACCGGCGAGGACGTCCGCGAGGGGCTGACCGCCGTCATCTCCGCCAAGCTGACCGATCCACAGTTCGAGGGTCAGACGAAGACGAAGCTCGGCAACCCCGGCATGGTGCGCTTCGTGCAGTCGATCGTCTACGAGCGGCTCAACGAGTTCCTCGAGGAGAACCCCACCGAGGGCAACGCGATCATCCGCAAGGCGGTCTCGGCGGCGCAGGCCCGCGCCGCCGCCCGCAAGGCCCGCGACCTCACCCGCCGAAAGTCGGCGCTGGAGAACTCGACGCTGCCCGGCAAGCTGGCCGATTGCTCGGTGAAGGACCCGTCGCTCGCGGAGATCTTCATCGTCGAGGGCGACTCGGCCGGCGGCTCAGCCAAGCAGGGCCGCGACCGCAACACTCAGGCCGTCCTGCCGCTGCGCGGCAAGATCCTGAACGTCGAGAAGAGCCGCATCGACAAGGTGCTGAAGAACCTCGAGCTCCAGGCGCTCATCACCGCGATCGGCACCGGCATCCGTGACGAGTTCGACATCGAGAAGGCCCGCTACCACAAGATCATCCTCATGACCGACGCCGACGTCGACGGCGCCCACATCCGCACCCTCGCGCTGACGCTGCTCTATCGCGAGATGCCCGAGCTGATCGAGGCCGGCTACGTCTACATCGCCAAGCCGCCGCTGTACAAGCTCAAGCAGGGATCACACGAGCGCTACATCGAGAAGGACTCCGAGCTCGAGCAGGTCCTGCTCTCCGACAAGCTGGAGAAGGCGCTCGTCTTCGACCGCCACGGCACACAGTTCAAGCTCACCGAGCCGCGCTGGCAGCGCTTCTCGCGTCTGCTCAAGCAGTACGAGGGCTGGTCCTCGACGCTGCGCGCCGAGTACGGCTCGGACATCGTCGGCTTCCTTGAGGAGTCAGGTGTGCTCGACGAGCAGATCAACACCGGCGCGGGAGCCCTGGAGCTGATCGAGCGCTCGTCGATCGCCAACGCCCCATACGAGACCTCGCTCGTGCGCCAGGACGAGGTCTACATCAGCGTCCGCGCTGTCGAGACGAAGACCGGGCTGGCGCGCCTGCTCGTCATCCCGCGGCGCCTGTTCGAGGCGCCGGACCTGCGCAACTTCACGCGCGTGCACGGCCAGCTCATCGAGCTCGCCGGCCAGGCCCCGTTCACCGTCAAGCTCGGCGACGCCAGCGCGGACGCGCCGTCGTTTCACGAGCTGCGCGAAGCGGTCCTGCAGGTGGCACAGAAGGGCATCACGCTGCAGCGCTTCAAGGGACTGGGTGAGATGAACGCCGCCCAGCTGCGTGACACGACGATGGACCCGGCCACGCGCACGCTGGCCCAAGTCGGGATCGAGGACGCCGCCCAGGCCGATCTGATCTTCTCGACGCTGATGGGCGACCTCGTCGAGCCGCGCCGTCAGTTCATCGAGGACAACGCCCGCCTCGTCGCCAACCTGGACGTCTGAGTGCTCCGTCTCATGCCAGTTCACCTACATAGGGCGGAGCACTAGGCGATGTCCTCGATCGACACCCTCAGCGGCGGCAACGTCGAACCGCGCGCGCTCGAAGACGAGATGCGCTCCGCCTATCTCGACTATGCGATGTCGGTCATCGTCGGGCGCGCATTGCCCGACGTGCGAGACGGCCTGAAGCCCGTCCACCGCCGCGTGCTGTTCTCGATGTCCGAGAACGGCCTCGGCCCGACGCGGCCGTACCGCAAGTGCGCCTCGATCGTCGGCGACGTGATGGGCAACTATCACCCGCACGGCGATTCGGCGATCTACGACGCCCTCGTGCGCCTCGCCCAGGACTTCTCGATGCGCTACACGCTCATCGACGGGCAGGGCAACTACGGATCGGTCGACGACGACCCGCCGGCTGCGATGCGCTACACCGAGGCCCGCCTCGAGCGCATGGCGATGGAGATGCTGCGCGACCTCGACGCCGACACCGTCGACTTCATCCCCAATTACGACGGCCGCAAGCAGGAGCCGGTCGTCCTGCCGGCGCGCTT
>JBBSQG010000390.1:0-3407 GCA_038258125.1 Solirubrobacterales bacterium | reverse complement strand
CAGCCCGACGACGCGCGGCGTGCCGTGCGCTGCGGCTGGGAGATCCTGCGCACGCTCGAGGCCGCGCGCGAGGTCATCGAGCGCGAGTTCGGCCTGCCCTTCTCCGCCCGGCTGGCGATCGCCACCGGCCCCGGCGGCGACGGCACCGACGCCGCCGATGCGTTCGGCGACACGCCGCGTGTCGCGGGCGCGATCCAGCGCCGCGCCGCGATCGACCGGGTGACCGTCGACGCCGCCACCCGGACCCGTGCCGGCGCCGGCTTCGGCTTCGAGCCCGCCGCGGGCACCGACCACAGCTTCCTCATAACGGGCACAACCAAGGCCGGCGCGGCCGCGCGCCACGAGCCCCCGCCGCTCGTCGGGCGCACGGGTGAGCGCGCGCTGCTGCGAGCGCTCGCCGAGCGTGCCGCCGGCGGCACCCGCTCGGCCGTACTCGTGCGCGGCGAGGCCGGCATCGGTAAGTCACGCCTGATCGGGGCGCTTGCCGACGGCGTGGCCGAGAACCTCGGGATGGCCGTCCTCACCTGCGCCTGCAGCCCCGCACACCGCGGCAGCGCGCTGCATCCGCTGCTCGCCGGGCTGCGCCACCACTGGGAGCTCGGCGGGGCCGACGCCTCGACGCGCCTGGCCGCCCGGGCCGCCGGCCTGCCGGGCGCCGAGCACGCCGCCGCGCTGCTCGCCGCGCTGCTGGGGATCTCCCCGCCCGACGGCGGCACGACACTGGAGCGGATGAGCCCGCAGCGCCGCCGCCGCGCGTCGCTCGCCGCACTGGCCGACGCGCTGTGCGCCAGCGCCCGCGAGACACCGCTGCTCGTCGTCGTCGAGGACCTGCACTGGGCCGACCCATCGACACTCCAACTGCTCGCCACGCTGCTCGACGGGCCGCGCGAGCTCGCCCTGATGCTTGCGCTGACCGCGCGCAGCGAACATACGGCGCCGACGAGCCCGCCGCTTCAGCGCATCGAGCTGGGCCGCTTGGACGCCGAGGAGAGCCTGCGCCTCGTCGGGCGGGTTGCTGCCGAGGGAACGCTGCCCGACGGCGTCGACGGCGAGCTCGCCACGCGCGCCGGTGGCTCGCCGCTGCTCGCCGAGGAGCTCACGCGGGCGGTGCTCTGCACCCAGGCGGCGCACGGACTGCCGGCCACCGTCTACGGCTGCCTCATGGCCCGGCTGGAGCGCGACAGCACCGCGCGCGCCGTCGCCCAGCTCGCCGCGACGATCGGTCGTGAGTTCGACGTCAGCCTGCTGCAAGCCGTGGGCACGATTGAGCCCTCGGCGCTGGACTGGGGGCTGGAGCGGCTCGTCCAGGAGGACGTCGTCGTGCCGGCCGGTCCGGGGCGCTACGCCTTTCGCCATGTCCTGCTGCAGGACGCCGCCCGCAGCTCGCAACGCAAGCGCGCGCTGCGCGCCAACAACCACCAGATCGCCGAGGCGCTGCTGGGCCACTTCCCGCACGTCGCGGCCGCCGAGCCCGAGCGCATCGCGCGTCACCTGGAGTACGCCGGGGAGCTGCCCGCTGCCGTGCGCCACTGGCGCGCTGCGGGCGAGCAGGCGCTCGCCCAGCACGCGCTGGCCGAAGCCGCCGGGCACTTCGCGCGGGCGATCGAGCTCAACGCACGCACACCCGACAGCGAGGCGCGGCGCAGCGCCGAGTTCGCGCTGCGCGTGCTCGCGGGCCGGGCGATCGGCGAGCGACGGGGTTGGAGCGCCGCCGGCGCGGTCGCACACCACGCGCGCGCCGAGCGCCTCAGCCACGACGTCCAAGCCTCACCGGAGCTCTTCACCGCGCTCAGCGGGCTGACCGCGCACCGGATGACCAGCGGCCGGATCAACGACGCGCTCGTGCTCGCGCAATCACTGTGCGACATCGCCGGCGCGACGGGCGAGGCCGATCAGCTGCTGGAGGCCGAGTGCGCGCACGGCGCGGCGCTCGTCGCCGCCGGGCGCCATCGCGACGCGCTCGAGCACCTCGCGCGGGCATCGGAGCGTCCCGACGGCGACCGCCATCGCGCGCACGGGGCGCGCTTGGGCACCGACCCCGGTGTCCGTGCGCTCGGCTACCGCGCGATCGCGCTGGCCTGCCGCGACGATCCCGACGGCGCACGCCACGCGATCGCCGAAGCGAGCGAGCTGGTACGGGCGCACCCCCATCCTCACAGCGAGATCTGGATTCACGCTGCCGGCGCAACCGCGGCCCACATCGCCGCAGATCACGAGCTCACGCTGCGCGAAGCAGCGGCCGCGCTGGCGATCGCCACCGAGGAGGGCCTCGAAGACCGCCGCGCCCACGTCGAGGTTCTGCACGGCTGGGCCCGTGTGGCGGGCGGCGAACCCGGCGGCCTGACCGAGCTACGCGACGGCCTGACGCGCTGGATGGCGCGCGGGGCGATCGCCGAGCGGCCATTCCTGCACGGGCTGCTGGCCGATGCGCTGGTGCGCACCGGCGACATCTACGGCGGCCTGATCGCGATCGACGACGCGCTGGGCTGGGTCGATCACGGCGAGCAGTGGTATGAGCCTGAGCTGCACCGCATGCGCGCCGAGGTGCTGCTCGAGCGTGGCGATCTCGCGGCCGCGCAGCGCAGCGCCGGCATGGCTGTCTCGCTGGCGCGGCGGATGGCGGCGGGCGCCTGGGAGCGGCGCGCCGCGGTGACGTTCGCGCGGGCCGGCCACGGCGCGCCGGTTGCCTGACGCCCGCCGCGGCACGCACGACGGCGTGCAGTCCTTCGCCGGCTCGCGGCCGCTGGCGAGGTTGAGATGCGCCGCCGCATGGACCGCAGCCGCTTCCGCGCACTCGCCTTCCTGCTCGCCGTCGTCGCTGCGGTGGGCGTCGCCGTGCCCGCGGGCGGCCAGCAGAGCGAGAGCGGCCTGCGCAACACGATCGACTCCCAGCGCGAGCGCGAGTCGTCGCTGTCGAGCTCCGTCGCGCGGCTGGGCAAGCTCGAACGCGCGACCGCGCGAGAGGTCGGGATCCTCGAGCGCCGCGTCGCCGCGGTGCAGGCCGACGTCGTTGCCGCCGAGGCCAAGCTCGCGTCGACCGAGCAGCGGCGCGACCGCCAGCGCGAGCGCGCGCTGCGCCTGCGCAAGCGGCTGAAGGAGTCGCGCGCACAGCTCGCCGCCGTCCTGCGCCACCGGTACACCGGCGGCAGGCCGGACATCGTGACCGTCGTGCTGCGTGCCGACGGCTTCGCGCAGCTGTTGGAGACCGTCGAGTTCCTCAAGCGCGTCGAGCAGCAGAACGAGCGGATCTTCGACACGGTCAAGGACGCGCGCCGCGACGCCCTCGCCCAGCGGCGCCTGCTCACCCGCCTCAGCGACGAGCGGCGCCTCGCCGCGGTCGCGGTGCGCCAGCGCCGTGACGCGCTGGCCACGATCGCCGCCGGGCTGCGCGAGCGGCGGGCCGCGCT
>JBBSQG010000389.1:0-3419 GCA_038258125.1 Solirubrobacterales bacterium | reverse complement strand
CTCCCTCATCGCGGGCGTCGCCTTCGCCGCCGCCCGCGGCCGGCGAAAGATGGTCGCCTGCTTCGACATGGCAAACGTCCTGGCGACCTCGGGGCAGTGGCGCGAGGTCGTCCACATCGTCCACAAGGCGAAGTACAACGACATCGAGCTGACCGACGTGCTCGTCGACAACTGCGCGATGCAACTCGTCGCGCGCCCGTCGCAGTTCGACGTCATCGTCACCGAGAACCTCTTCGGCGACATCCTCAGCGACGAGGCGGCGATGATCACCGGCTCGATCGGCATGCTGCCGTCGGCCAGCCTCGGCGAGCGCGACACTCCGGGTCTGTTCGAGCCCGTCCACGGCTCGGCGCCCGACATCGCCGGGACCGGCGCCGCCAACCCGCTGGCGATGTTCCTCTCGGTCGCGCTCATGCTGCGCAACGGACTGGGTTGGGAAACCGAGGCCGCCGCCGTAGAATCGGCCGTGGACCACGCGCTCGACGCCGGTCTGCGGACCCGCGACCTCGGCGGCGACGCCACCACGGAGGAGGCCACGCGTGCCGTTCTCGACAACCTCTAGGAGCCACTGGTGAAGCAAGCGGACCTCATCTGGATGAACGGGGAACTCGTCGCCTGGGAGGACGCCAAGGTCCACGTTCTCACCCACGGCCTGCACTACGGCACGGGCGTCTTCGAGGGCATCCGCTGCTACGACACCGAGATCGGCCCGGCCGTCTTCCGCCACACCGAGCACTACCAGCGGCTCGCCCGCTCGGCGGAGCTGTACTACATGCCGATGCCCTACGACCTTGCAGCGCTGCGGACCGCGACGCACGATCTGATCGCGCGCAACGGGCTGCGCTCCTGCTACATCCGCCCGCTCGCCTACCGTGGCTACGGCCAGATGGGGCTCAACCCGCTCGAGGCGCCCGTCGACGTGACGATCGCCGTCTGGGAGTGGGGCGCGTACCTCGGCGAGGAGGGCAAGCGCAAGGGGATCCGCGCGAAGGTCTCCAGCTGGCGGCGGATCAGCCCCGCCTCGCTGATCCCGGCCGCCAAGGCATCGGGCCAGTACCTCAACAGCGTGCTCGCGAAGATCGAGTCGGTCAAGGCCGGCTATGAGGAGGCGATCCTGCTCGACGACCACGACCATGTCTGCGAGGGCTCGGGCGAGAACATCTTCGTCGTCTGGGAAGGGCGGATCATCACGCCCCCGCCGGCCGCATCGATCCTCGACGGGATCACCCGCAAATCGGCGCTGCAGATCGCCCGCGACCTCGGCATCGAGGTCATCGAGCGCGACATCGCCCGTGCCGAGCTGTACCTCGCCGACGAGGTCTTCATGACCGGCACCGCGGCCGAGCTCGTGCCGGTGCGGGAGATCGACGACCACACGGTCGGCGACGGCACGCCCGGCGAGCTCACCCGCGCCGTCCAGTCCGCGTTTGAGAACGCGCTGCACGGTCGCGACGAGCGCTACCGCGAGTGGCTGGACCCGGTCCCCGCGCTGAAGGTCGCATGAGCGTGGTCGGGAGGCGAATTCCGTAGGCGATCGCCGCGGCGCGAACGCGCCGCCGGTCGCCGTGCCCAGCCGGAATTCCCCTCTTGACCTCGAAAGGACTGCACAGATGACCCGGATAGAGCTCTACGACGCCACGCTGCGCGACGGGATGGGCGGCGGCGGCATGTCGCTCACCGCCACCGAGAAGGTGCGCCTCGTCCACCGCCTCGACGACCTCGGCGTCGACGTCATCGAGGCCGGCTTCCCGGCCTCCAACCCGAAGGAGGCCGAGCTCTTCGTACTGCTCGAGCGCGAGCTGCTCGCCCACGCGACGTTCGCCGCCTTCGGCATGACGCGTCGCCGCGGCGTCGCGGCCGACCAGGACGCCGGCCTGCGAGTGCTGGCCGGCTGCTTTGCCCCGATCTGCACGATCGTCGGCAAGACGTCGGTCAACCACGTCGAGAAGGTCGTGCGCGTCGCTCGCGAAGAGAACATCGCGATGATCGCCGAGTCCGTCGCGTTCCTCGTCGCGCAGGGCAAGCGGGTCATCTTCGACGCCGAGCACGTCTTCGACGGCCTGCGCGAGGACCGCGACTACGCGCTGCAGTGCCTGCGGACCGCCGCCGCTGCGGGTGCCGAGCGACTCGTCCTCTGCGATACCAACGGACCCTCGCTGCCCAGCGAGATCGCGCGTGAGGTCGCGGCGATCGGCCTCGCCCTGCCCGGCGTCGCGCTCGGCATCCACTGCCACGACGACGGCGGCTGCGCGGTCGCCAACTCGCTCATGGCCGTCGAGGCCGGAGCAACCCAGGTGCAGGGCACGATGAACGGCATCGGGGAGCGCACCGGCAACGCGAACCTCATCACGATCATCGCCAACCTGCAGCTGAAGCTGGGCCACCGCGTCGTCACCGACGAGCAGCTCGCCCTGCTCACGCCGACCGCGCACTTCGCCGACGAGCTGCTCAACCGCCGGCCCGACGCGCACCAGCCCTACGTCGGCAAGCATGCGTTCGCCCACAAGGCCGGCCTGCACGCCGCCGGCATCCGCGCCGACGCGTCGACCTTCGAGCACATCGACCCGGCGCTCGTCGGCAACCGCCGCGACCTGCTCATCTCCGAGCTGTCGGGCCGTGGCACGGTCGCCGACAAGGCCGAGCGCGCGGGGCTGCAGCTCGACGCCGCGACGGTCGCTCGGGTGCTGCAGCGCATGAAGGCCCTCGAGCACGACGGCTACCAGTTCGAGGCTGCCGACGGCTCCTTCGAGCTGCTGCTGTGCAAGGAGGCCGGCGAGTACCAGCCGCTCTTCCGCCTGGAGTCCTGGCGCGTCACCGCCGAGCAGCACGCCGACGGGGAGGTCAAGACCGAGGCGACGATCAAGATCTGGGCCGACGGGGAGCGCTTCGTCAGCTACGCGGAGGGCAACGGCCCGGTCCACGCGCTCGATGCGGCGCTGCGGGCGGTCCTGACCGAGGCCCACCCGCACCTCGCCGACACCTGGCTGACGAACTTCAAGGTCCGCATCCTCGACGAGACGAAGGGCTCGGACGCGACGATCCGGGTCCTTATCGACGCGACGGACGGCGAGCAGACCTGGGGTTCAATCGGTGTCTCGACGAACCTCATCGCCGCGTCGTGGATGGCGCTCGTCGACTCGCTCGAGTACGCCGAGCAGCCCAGCCGCGTGCGCGGCGCAACGGCGCCGTAGGCCGGGCCGCACACGCGTGTCCGCGGCCGAGCCGACCACCGAGGAGATCCCGCTCGCGCGGCCGGTGCTCGGCGATGCCGAGGAGGCGGCGGTGATCGAGGTCCTGCGCTCCGGCCAGCTCTCGCTCGGCCCGCGGGTGCCCGCCTTCGCGGAGGCGTTCGCCGCTCGGCTCGGCGTCGCCCACGCGTGCGCCGTGTCGAGCGGCATGGCCGGCCTGCACCTCGCGCT
>JBBSQG010000388.1:0-3425 GCA_038258125.1 Solirubrobacterales bacterium | reverse complement strand
GTCCTGACCGCGGGCGATCGTGACGGTGCGCTGCTCGAGCGTCTCGCCGGTCGGCGACATGCAGGACAGCTCGTAGGCCTCGACGCCGCCGGCGGCACCGACGAAGGGCCGCGTGGACTGGTTGACATGCCATTCGAACGTGCCCGCAGCCGGCACGACCGTCGTCGCGCGCAGGTGGTCCTGGAGGATGATCGGCGGCTTCTGGCCGGTCAGGCAGATCACCGGCAGGCCGATGTCCAGGACCGGCTCGATCCCCTTCTGGCAGTACGGGCTCGTGCGGGTGTCGAAGGCGCGCGCCAGCCGCAGCGTCTTGCCGGCCGGCGCGGTCCCGCGCAGGATCGCGTGGTCGGCCGGCGTGGCCGCCGCCTCGGCGGCGATCAGCAGCCCCTCGCGGAGGCCGCCGCGGCCGCCCGCGTGCGCGTTCTCGCCGGTCCACTCGTCGATGACGCCGGTCTGGTAGGGCATGTGGAAGTTGCCGTCCGGCGGGCCCATCTCGATCGTGTAGCCGTAGCCACCGGTCGCCGCGTAGCTGTCGTCCTCGGTCGTGCCGGCGGTGTCGTACAGCTCGAAGCCGTACTGCGACGTGTAGCCGGCGGCGTTGCCGATCGCGTCGCCGATCTGCTTCAAGCGGGCCTCGTCGGGCGCCAGGCCGGCGCCGCCGGCGCCGGGCGGGCGCAGCACGAGCGCGGCGACGTTGTGCAGCGAGATCAGGGTCGTGACGTGGTGCGTGCGCACGAACTCCCAGACGGCGTTCGTCTCGGTCTCCGAGCGCGGCGCCGGACCGTGGTATTGCTGCGAGGTGACGTCCGACGAGCTGCCCGGCCCGCCCCACAGGTTGCCGTAGTTGCGGTTGATGTCCACACCCCAGGCCAGCTCGCAGGGCAGCAGCGTCGGGGGCAGGATCTCGCCGTTGCAGTTCTTGCGCCGGTAGGCGAAGACCCCGCCGGGCGGGAGGATCGCCTCGACGAGCGTGACGTTGGGGTCCTGGCCAAGGGTGTCGCCGACGTCGAAGGCGCCGCGCGAGGAGACGAAGCCGTCGGGGTTGACGAGCGGCAGGATGACGATCCGCACGCGGTCCAGCAGCGAGGACACGCGCGCCGCGGCCTGTTCCTGCACGAGCAGCTGAGCGAGCTCCATCGCGGCCTCGACCGACGGCCACTCGCGGGCGTGGTGCTCGCCCATGAGGAAGAACACGGGTCGGCCGTCGTCGGCGCCGACGTTGCGGGAGATCTCCACGCCGGACATCTCGCGGCCCTGGTAGGAGGTGCCGAAGGTGTGCTTGCGCACGAGGCCGGGGTGCTGGGAGACGAGCTGCTTTAGCTCGGCCTGGACCTCGTCGTAGGAGCGGTACGTCGTGCGGCCGGAGGGCAGCGCCGAGCCGGCCGCGCCGACGCGCTTGGTCAGCCGGGCGTCGGCGGCGCGCGCGCCGGCGTAGGACTTCGCCAGATCGGCGTCGCGAACCTCGAAGCGCAGGCCCGACAGGCGCAGGATCGTCTGCTGCGCCGCGCCGGCGACGATCACGTCGGCCCAGCCACGGCCCTGTTGGTGCGTGATGTCCAGGCCGGCCCGATCGAGCGCCGCCAGTTGGCGCTCGTCGGCGGTGACGCGGACGAGCTGCAGCTTGCCGCTGGGCAGCGCGGGCAGTGCCGAGCGGATCATCCGCAGCGTCACGCGGGCCTTCGCGCCGGCACCGCCGCGCCGGCAGCCCTCCGCGACGATCGTGCGCCCGCCGCGCATCCAGCCCTGGACGACCTCGCGGCCGCCGAAGCCGCGCGAGGCGGCGACCTTGCTGCCGCGCGCGTCGCGCAGGACGAGGTCCCAGTCGCCGCTGCCGCGCAGGCGCGCGTCGAGCATGCCCGTCACGGGTGAGCGGAACGTCGTCGTCGCACAGCGCGTGCCGTGCGCGGGCGTGAGCGTGCGAACCGACGGTGCCAGCAGCTTGGGCAGCGTGAGCCCGCCAGGCAGCGTCAGGTCAGCGGCCTGGGCCGGAGATGCAAGCGCGAGCACCGCCAAGGCGCCGAGCCCGAAGGCGATCGTCCGTGACATGGATTCCCTCCCAGGAAGCCGTAATACGCGAATGGCGAGCCTAGCCGCCCCACGCCCAAGATAGAAGGCTGACGGCGAGCAGGCGCTCAGCCGGTCGGTCCGGCGACCTCCTCGGAGCTGCGCTGGCGCAGCGTCCGGGCGCCGTCGCTCCACGTGTACGTGCGCCGCACGAGCTTGGCCGGGCAGCAGACGTCGTCGCCCTCGACGAAGCGCGGCGTGCGCAGGGTCAGCGCGCCGCCGGCGACCTCGGTGGTCGCGCGGTACAAGCGTTGGGAGCGGTAGACGACGCGCAGGTCGCTGTCTTCGGCCTCGCCGTGGGTGCTGAAGACGTAGAGCGCCACCGCGCCGGCGACGCCACCGGTGTCGGCGAGCACGATCGCGTCGCTGCGCCCGTCCCCGGTCAGGTCGGCGAACGTGATGTCGGGGGCGACGAAGCCGCCGCCCGCGCGTAGGAGGTTCTTGATGTCGCTCGTCGTCTTGGCGTCGGTGAGCAGGGTCTTCTTGAACAGCGCTTGGGACTTCGTCGGTGCGGCACTGGAGCCGCTGCTCAGCAGCACCGCGGCGCCGGTGACGACAAGCGCGGTGAGCAGGCAGAAGCGGGTCCGGGGACGGCGCACTGTGGCCAGTGTCGCAAGCGCGGCCGTGCTGCGCTACGGCTGCAAGAGCTGATCCTCCGCGCTGCTGCGCGTGGGCCCGACGCGGAGCACTGCCGGCCTGCGCTGAGTCGAACGGGTCGTTACGCGGTACGTGCCCTGGACGAGGTCGGCGCTGAGCGCAGCCGTGTCGCCGGGGTTGATCGGCCCGGTGCGCTGCTCGAGTGGGGCCGTGCCGGCCGACAGCGTCTCGCTGCGCAGCGTCAGCTGCTCGGAGAGCGCGGTCTGGTTGCTGGCGATCAGCTGCACCCTGCCGGCGCCGATCCTCGACGGCGACACCGTGACCTGGCTCGTCGTGATGACGGCGCTCAGCGTGATCGGCGTCGGCGCCCGCTCGCGGTTGGCGAACCCATCGTCACCGCAGCCCGAGGTCGCCAGCGCGAGCACGAGCCCCAGCGCGGTCCATGACGCTCGGCGCCGCGGTCGGGCGCCCGAACCGCACATTGTCTCCTGACGCTTCCAAAGACCCACAACCAGCAGAACTATCCGGACCGGCGAACGATGCGGGGGTGTGATCAGTCGTCGATCGGAAGCTCGTTGAGCTCTGCGCGCGCGCTTTCGACCTCGCGCAGCGTCGCCTGCAGCTGGTCCCACTCGGCGGCCTCGGCGGCGTCGTACGCGGCGCCCTCGAGGCCGCGCAGCGACTCGCGGTACGACGTCCAGGCGACACGAGTGCGTGCTTCGAGCTCCGCCATGAGGCGCGCGCTGTTCGGCGTGGCGAACGTC
>JBBSQG010000387.1:0-3439 GCA_038258125.1 Solirubrobacterales bacterium | reverse complement strand
TCCGTCGAGTGCGCGCACCTGGCCGCGATGATGGCCCACGAGCTGGGGGCATCGGCAAAGACCGCCCGCCGCGCGGCGCTCCTGCACGACATCGGCAAGGCCGTCTCGCACGAGGTCGAAGGGCCGCATGCGTTGGTGGGCGGCGACCTGGCGCGCCGCCACGGCGAGTCCGAGGCCGTCGCGCACGCGATGGAGGCCCACCACAACGAGGTCGAGCCGCAGACGATCGAGGCAATCATCGTGCAGTCCGCCGACGCGCTGTCGGGCGCGCGGCCGGGCGCCCGCGGCGAGTCGCTGGAGCACTACGTCAAGCGGTTGCGCGCCTTGGAGCACATCGGCTCGCGTCACGCGGGCGTCGAGAAGTGCTACGCGATGCAGGCCGGCCGCGAGATCCGCGTCATCGTCACGCCGACGGCGATCGACGACGACGCTGCGATGCTGCTCTCGCGCGACATCGCCCGCGAGATCGAGAAGGAGCTGGAGTACCCCGGCCAGATCAAGGTGACGGTGATCCGCGAGTCGCGCTCGGTCGAGTACGCGAAGTAGCGCTTCGCCGCGGCAGGCTCCCCCGCCGCATGGCTTGGCGCAGTAGGCTCGCGGGCATCCCCTGGACGATGCGCGGATCCCGCTTCACGAGATCCGGCGCCCGCCGCGTGATCGTGACCCTGGTCGTGGCGATGGCGGGCGGCTCTGTGGCGTCGGGCTGCGGGGAAGCGCAGGGCGATCCCCTCTCGCTGGCCACGCAACACGAGCTGCGCACGATCGTTGCCCAGGCCCGTGCGGCCGTGCGGGATGACGACCTCGCCGCCACACACGCCGCGCTGGAGCGGCTCAGGACGCGGGTGCGGGCGCTGCGCGACGCCGGGCAGATCGACGGCGGCGACGCGGAGCAGCTGCTGAAGTTCAGCGCGATCGCCGAGCTGAAGGCGGAGCACACGCTGACGCCGGCCGAGCCCTCGCTCGGCACCACGACCCTGCCAGCGGAGCGCTGACTGTGCGCGACGACGCCGCCTCGCCCGGAGCGGAGCTGTGCGACGGCCGCTATCGCTTGGAGCGCATCATCGGCAGCGGCGGCATGGCGATCGTCTGGCGCGCGAGCGACCGGCGGCTCGGCCGCAACGTCGCGATCAAGGTGATCGCCGACACACTCGCGGCCGACCCGGCGTACGTGGCCCGCTTCGAGCGCGAGGCGCGGACGGCGGCCGGCCTCTCGCACCCCAACCTCGTCCAGGTCTACGACTACGCCGCCGGCGAGTCGCGGCCGTTTCTCATCATGGCGCTTGTCGAGGGCGGCACGCTCGCCGACCGGATCGCGCGCGGACCGGTCGACCGTGACGAGGCGCACGCGCTCACCGCCGACCTGCTGTCGGCGCTGGCCTGCGTCCACGACGCCGGCATTCTGCACCGCGACATCAAGCCCGCCAACGTGCTCATCGGCAGCGACGGGCGCGCTCGCCTGACGGACTTCGGCATCGCGCATCCTGAGGACGCCACGCGGCTCACCCAGACCGGGCACCTCGTCGGGACGATCCGCTATCTGGCGCCGGAGGTCATCGAGGGCGAGCCCGCCTCCGCGGAACGTGACCTCTACGCCCTCGGCGTCCTCGTCGCCGATCTCACGGGCGAGGACGCCGACCCGCCGATGCGAGCGTTCGTCGAGCGCCTCACCGCGCCCGAGCCCGGCGACCGCCCGGGCAGCGCTCAGGAAGCCTTGCGCTTGCTGCACGCGGCAACGCCCACGACGAAGACGGTGCCGCGGCGTATCCTGCCGCGGGCTCCCGCACCCTCGTCGTTGCCGGCGCAGAGCGGCGGCGCGGCGTGGCGCGCGCGCCACGGACGCATCCCGGCGAACGCCGCGATCGCGACGGCCGCTGTGCTGCTCGTCGTCGTCGCGCTCGTGCTCGCGCTCGGCCAAGGCGGCGGCGCCAACCGCGCCGCGGACGACCGCGACGCCGGATCTGCGGCCTCGACGAGCATCACGCTCGAGCAGCGCCTGGACCAGCTCGACGCGCTGATCAGCGGCGCCCGCCGCTGAGCGGCGCGCGAGCGGAAGCGATCACCGCGGCGCGCCGGGCTTGATGCCCACGAGCAGCGCCATCTCCAGCCACTTCCAGTAGCAGTCGACATCGTCGAAGCCGAGCTCGCGCAGCCAGCCCAGCTGCGTCTCGACGTCGAGCAGGCGGTCGGAGGGGTCCTCGTGCTCCAACGGCTCTTCGATCGCGGCGAAGAACTTCAGGTGCAGGCGATGGGTCGCCGAGGCGACATGCTCGAAGTTCGCGAACACGCCCCCGGGTTGCAGCAGCGCGAAGACCTCCGCATAGAGCGAGCGCTTGCGCTCGTGCTCGAGGTGGTGAATCGCCATCGACGAGACGACGACGTCGAAGCGGCCAAGCGCGGGCAGCGACCGCGTCAGGTCATGCTCGACCAGCTCGACGCGCGCTTCACCGTCAAAGCGCGTGTGGGCCGCCGCGAGCATGACGTCGGAGAAGTCAAGGCCGACCCCGCGCGTGCCGGGTCGCTCAGCCAGCAGCAGGGCGAGCAGGCGGCCGTCGCCCGTTCCGAGGTCGAGGATGCGGCGCGCGTCGTGCGGTACCTCCTCGGCCAGCACCCTCTCCCCCTCCGCGCGGTGCGCGGCGGAGTCCGCCAGTGCGAGGTAGCGGTGGACGTGGGCCGGGTCTGTCCATTCCTCGGATGCCATATGGGGCATCGTCGCAGGCAGGTCGATGAAGGGCTTTGGTCTCTATACGACCCAAAGCCTTCATCGCCCGGGGTGGGGGTTGCGCGCGGCGCTCAGCGCGCGGTCATCGCGTCGAGCGCGACATCGGGCAGCTCGCGCTCGAGCTGCTGGAGCCCGTACTCGTGGCGGAAGACCACGAGCTGCGTGCCGTCGGCGCGCTCGAGCAGCTCGCCCCAACGCGAGGCCTTGACCGCCGCGGCGTCCTGCGGGGCGACGCGGCGCGCCACCGACCAGTCGCGTGGGTCGAGCGAGACCGTCACGCCGAACTCGGTCTTCAGCCGATCGACCGCGACCTCGAACTGCAGCGGGCCGACGGCGGCGAGGATCGGCGCCGGCTCGTCGCCGCGCCGCAGGACGTGCACGACGCCCTCCTGGTCGAGCTGCTCCAGACCGCGCACGAACTGCTTGCGGCGCCCCGGATCGCGGTTGTGGATCGTCACGAAATGCTCGGGCGCAAGCGTCGGGATCGCGCCGAAGCGGACCGGCTCGTCGAGGTACAGGCTGTCACCGACGAGCACGTCGGTGGCATTGACGACACCGATCACGTCTCCCGGGAAGGCGTCGTCGACGACCGTGCGGTCCTGGCCGAAGAGCTCGTGCGCGTAGGTCAGCGCGATCGGCTTCCCCGTGCGTGCGTTCACAGCCCGCATGCCGCGCTCGAAGCGCCCGGAGCAGACGCGCATGAAGGCGAGCCGGTCGCGG
>JBBSQG010000386.1:0-3440 GCA_038258125.1 Solirubrobacterales bacterium | reverse complement strand
TGCGCGCCACGATCAGCCGCGCGAATCGCAACATCTCGATCCTCGCGCCGATCACCGGCCTCGCCTCCGGACAGGCGCAGATCCAGCTGCATGCGGCCGGCCTCAGGAGGACGTTCACGGCTCCGATCGACTCCGCCAACCGGCGCATCCGCGTCACGCGCAACGTGACCAGTTCCCAGGCCCGGCTGGGCACGGGGATCCTGACGTTGCGCTACTTCGGCGATGCCGACACGCGGCCGCAGATCGTGCGCCTGCGCTCCGCGAGAAATCCGGCCCGGCTGCGGCTCGTGCGACCCGTCGTCACGTCGACGGGTCGGCTGCTGGCGCAGGGCCCGGTCACCAGTAGCGCCCGCGGCGTCGTGCGCACCCAGCTGCAGTACGTCGATCGCACGAGCGGGCAGACCGTGACGCTCGAGTTCCACGCACGGATCAGCAACGGCACGTGGAGCCTCAACCTGCAGCTCGCGCCGGCGGTCTTCGGACAGATCCTGCGGCGTTGCGGCACGCTGCACTCCTACACGCTGTTCACCGGCTACATCCAGCGCCGCATCCGCGGCGAGATGCGCTCCTTCCAGGTGCTGCCGGGGGTGTAGGGCGGCGCGCCCGATCAGTTCGCGGCCGCGGCGCCGGGAGTTCTCCCGGCGCCGCCGGCTGGCCGGATCGGTCGCTCACGCATCGCAAACGCGGAGCGGTCGGGGTGCGTTGGTAGCCTGCGGCGCGTGACCACCACGCTCGCCGACCTCCCCCTGCTCGCCTCGGGCAAGGTCCGCGACATGTACGACCTCGGCGAGCACGCAGACCGGCGAGCTCGTGCCCAACCACCTGCTGTCGGTCACCGAAGGGCGTGCCCGACGAGGCGCGCGGGCGAGCGCTGTCGGTGATGAAGCTCGGCGCCGCACCGACGGCCGCCACCGATCTCGGGCAGCTCGCCGCGCTCACCGTGGCGGCGCTTCGCGCGGGCAAGGCCGTCTTCGTCGAGAAGCCGCTTGCGCTGAGCTCGCTGAGGTCGAGGAGGTGCTCATCGGCGGCGGGCTGCTCATGGTCGGGTTCAATCGTCGCTTCGCGCCGCTCGTCGAGCCCATGCGCGCGGCGCTTCGAACGGCACCGTGGCAGGTTCTCGCCGCCCGCGTCAACGCCGGCCCGCTCCCGGCCGAGCACTGGGTTGCACGATCCCGTCGACGGCGGTGGCCGGCTCATCGGGGAGGGGTGCCACTTCGTTGATCTACTCGCCCATATCGCCGAGTCACCGATGATCTCCGTGCATGCCGTCGCCGCGCCGCAACCCGATCGGGTCGCAGGCGAGGCCAGCCGGGTACGGCTGGCCAGCTGATCGGCCGACGCCTTCGACAGATGCCGACGTGTACCCGGTGCGATCTGCACTAGTCTGCAAGGCGTACGCTCACCGGGGACAATGAGCGCCAGTGGTACTACGCCGGTTTGTAACGTTCGCATCGTGTCCTCGACAATTCTCCTCATCGACCACCGGTTCGGTCATTGCCGGTCAGGCGGTTGACGATTCGCCCACTGAGCAGCGGGGTTCGCTGATGCGCCCGATGAGCGTCGAGCCACGCCCAGCGATCACGGATGCGACGCGCTCGCCGCTGCTGCGCCGCGCCCTGCGCCGCGTCGCCGAGCGACCCATCACCGAAGGGATCAGCGATCACGAGGTGCGTTTTCGCGACGCGATGTTCCGCCGCTCGCTGGCGGTCGCCGACGTGCTCGCCGCCGGTATCGCCCTGCTCGTCGGCATCAACATCCTCGGTGACGGCGACACGCTGGAACCGATCGCCCTGCTCGCCCTCCCGTTGATCCTGATCGCGGCCAAGGCGCATGGCCTCTATGACCGCGACGAGCTGATCGTCAACAAGACGACGATCGACGAGGCCCCACAGCTGTTTCAATGCGCCACGCTCTACACGCTGCTGATCGGCCTGCTGCAGGGCCCGTTCGTCGATGGCGCACTGCTCCCGGGCCAGCTCGTCGGCCTGTGGGGCATGCTGTTCGTCAGCGCGGTGCTCGCGCGCCGCGGTGCCCGCTTCGTGGCGCGCGCGGTCACGACGCCCGAGCGCTGCCTGTTCGTCGGCACCGACGAGTCCTTCGAGCGGTTGAGCTGCAAGCTCTCCCCCGGCGACCAGCGGGCGCTGCTCGTCGGCAAGATGTCGCTCGACGGCCTCTCCGGCGCGGAGCTCGTCGCGACCGGCGCGCTGACGCTGCACGAGCTCATCGAAGAGCGCCGCGTGCACCGCGTCATCATCGAGCCCAGCGAGGCGCTGCCCCAGGCGACGCTTGACTTCGTCCGCGAGGCCAAGGCGATTGGCGTGCGGGTGAGCCTGCTGCCGCGGATCCTCGAGGTCGTCGGCTCGACGATCGAGGTCGACGACGTCAACGGCATCACCCTGCTCGGCGTGCGCCGCTTCGGGCTGTCGCGCACGTCTCGGCGCATCAAGCGCGGCTTCGACATCGCCGGTTCGGCGCTCGGCCTCGTCGCGCTTTCGCCGGCGCTACTCGTCGTTGGTCTGCTGATCAAGCTCGACACGAAGGGTCCGATGCTGTTCCGGCAGGTCCGGGTCGGGCGCGACGGCGAGCCCTTCGAGATGCTCAAGCTACGCACGATGGTGATCGGAGCCGACCAGCTCAAGCCGACGCTCGACGACCGGATCGGCGCAGAGATGGGTCTGTTCAAACTCCCCGACGACCCGCGCATGACGCGCATCGGGCGCTGGCTGCGCAAGACATCGCTCGACGAGATGCCCCAGCTCGTCAACGTCCTGCGCGGCGAGATGAGCCTCGTCGGCCCGCGGCCGCTCGTGACGAACGAGGACCGGCAGATCACGGGGCGCGATCGCTCGCGGCTGATGCTGACGCCGGGGATGACCGGGCCCTGGCAGATCCAGGGCTCGCGCGTGCCGCTGGCGGAGATGATCAAGCTTGACTACCTCTACCTCGCAGGCTGGTCGCTGTGGGGCGACATCAAGCTGCTGCTGCGCACGGTTCGGCATGTCCTCGGGCGGCGCGGGATGTGAGCGCATGTCAGCCCCCGGACGGTGGCTGCGTATGTCCATCCAACCTGCCACGTATCTGCATAGCTGCGAACGGATCGTAGGCGCATGCTCAATCGACGGGGAACTCACGTGAAGAGGTTCTGTTCATCCTGGTCGTCGTAGCAGCGGTGGCATTGGGTGCCGCTCCAGCTCAGACACAACAGGCATCGACATGCCCACCGGGCCAGGTCGGCAACCAGCCGTACTGCGAGACGCTGCCCGCCGCCTGCGGCAAGCTGACCTCCAAGCTGTCGCTCCTGCGCGCCACGATCAGCCGCGCGAATCGCAACATCTCGATCCTCGCGCCGATCACCGGCCTCGCCTCCGGACAGGCGCAGATCCAGCTGCATGCGGCCGGCCTCAGGAGGACGTTCACGGCTCCGATCGACTCCGCCAACC
>JBBSQG010000385.1:0-3440 GCA_038258125.1 Solirubrobacterales bacterium | reverse complement strand
CCGGGCGTGCCAAGCCGGGTCGCGTCGAGGTTCCACTCCACCTGCACAGCGTCCGATCCGTGACTGACGACCTCGACCCAGCGCGCCAGCGGCAGCGACGCCGCCGGCAGCGGGACCGCGCGCCCGAGGTGCTCGTCGGCCGCCGCGATCCCCTCGAGGGACTCGTGCTCCATGGAGCGATCGTACGCCGCTGCGGGCGGATGCCAAGCGCCGGGCCGGGCAGCGGGCGGGCGAGCGAGCGGGCGTCCGCTACTGGACCGGCGAGTCCGTCTCGCCCGAGCCGACCGCCTGGCTGGTGCGCGTCAGCGTCACGAAGAGCAGGCCGCCGATCATGTTGCCCGCGGCCGCGATACCGAGGTTCGCCACCACCTCGCCGAGCGCGATGTCCGCGCCAAAGCGCATGCCGAAGATCATCTCCAGCGTGACGACGATCACGTGGTTCAGCGACGCCAGCGCGAGCAGCGAGCCGGCCGCCCAGGCCACGACGATCCGTCCACCGACGGTGCCCACGCCCTCGACCATCCAGGTCATCGCGGTGATCAGCGCGCCGCCCACGATCGCGCTGAGAAAGGCGCTCCACAGGCTGAGGTCAGCGATGTGCGTGGCGACCTCGTTCAGCGCCGGCGCGGCACCGTCGGGCAGCACGCCCTGGGAGCTGACGATGAGGACCAGCGCCGTCCCGCCGGCGATGTTCAGGACTGGCGAGATCGTCCACAGCTCGGCGAGCTTGAACTTGGACAGGCGGCCGCGCCGCAACGCCGTGATCGGGACGAGAAAGTTCTCGGTGAACAGCTCCGAGCGCCCGACCACGATGAAGATGAACGCGATCCCGAAAGCGAGCGAGCCGAAGAAGTGAGCGGCCTCGGGGCCGAAGTGCGGGGTCATCGCGGCGGTCGCCGCCGCGAGCGCGATGAGACCGAAGACGACGTCGAAGCCGGCGACGAGCGATGTCGTGGTGAGCTCCAGCCGCGAGCGCGTCAGCCTTCGCCGGCCCTCCTCGCGCGTGCGCGCGAACATCTCGTGGGGCTCGGGCGCCTCCTCGGGCTGAGCGGTCTCCGGCTCGGGCTCATCGGCCATGGTTCGGCGTGCTGCCCGCTGGGAGCGCCCGTCAAGCGCGAGCGGCCCTGCGCGGGCGCCCAGGCAGCGGCGATGTGCCCGTTTCTCACTCTGCGTGACGCTGCGAGCTAGACTCCACGCCGTCCTGGGGTTGCTGACCGTGGCGCCGGGATATATGAGTATGCAGGGGACGAGCCGGACCCGGTCGGGGCGTGCTCTGGACCCACGCAGGAGAACGCGTGATTTCAGTGACTGACGGTCCCGCCACCCCTGAGCCATCTCGGGCCGAGCACGTGATCAAGCTCGGTCAGCTCGACGTGCGCTCCTACCGCGACGGCGACGTGCACACACTCGCGCTGGCCGGCGAGATGGACCTCGCCAACGCCTCCGAGGTCGAGCGCGAGCTCGTCCGCGCGGAATCGACGAACGCCACGAGGATCGTCATGGACCTCTCCGGGCTGACCTTCATGGACTCGACCGGGATACGACTGCTGATCACCGCCCATGCGCGCTCCAACAACGACGGCAGGCGACTGGTGCTGATCCGCCCGCCCGCGCGCGTGTTTCGCGTGCTCTGCATCGCCGGTGTGGACCAGTTGCTCCCGTTCGCCGACTGACCGGGGCGCCGCCCGGACTACGCGGGGCCGGAGATGTCGTCGCCCGCGCTGATCGCGTAGCGGGCGTACAGCTCGCCCTCATGCTCGAGCATCCAGCGCAGCGTCAGCCCGCGCGGGAAGTCCAGCGCCGCGCCGTCCATGATCGACAGCTCGCCCGCCGCGCCGGCCAGGACCGGCACGGTGGTGAGGAAGAGCTCGTCGAGCAGCCCGGCCGCGAGCAGCGCCGCGTTGAGACGCGGACCGCCCTCGCAGAGGATCGCCCGCACGCCGTGCTCGGCGCGCAACCGCGCGAGCGCCGCCGGCAGGTCGACGACCGTTGAGCGCAGGTACGTCACGTCGGCGCGCACGCCGGCGAGCGAGTGCTCGGAGGCGGTGACGATCACGACACTCGAGCCGGCGTCCTGCAGCAGCGGCAGATCGGGCGGCAGGTCGAGCGATCCGCTGACGATGATCGCCAGCGGGTCCGGCGCCAGGCCCGCCGCGCGGCGCTGCTCACGGCGGTCGGCGTCGGGCACGATCGGCCCGTAGCGCTCCACGCGCAGGGTGCCCGCGCCGACCATGACGGCGTCCACGCGCGTGCGCAGCGCGTGAAACAGCTGGCGGTCGGCGAGGCTCGAGATCGGCCCCGTGCGCCCGAGCACCGCGGCGCGTCCGTCGACCGTGTTGACCATGTTGGCGGCGATGTACGGCCGCCCGTCTGGCGCCCAATCCCACGGCCGCAACTCCTCCACGAGCGCGTCGGCGGTCAGCTCGCCGGCCGCGGGCAGCAGCCGCCGCAGGGTGACCAGCGGCTCGTTACGGGCCGCCATCACGTGATCGGTTGGCCCGGCCGGATCGCAGCGGTGACGATGAACAGGGGATAGTCGAGCGATCCGGCGAGCTTGAGGAAGGTGGTGCCGGGATCGTCCACGGATCCCACGCTACCCGCAGTGGCAGGGGCGAAGGCACCGGGTAGCGTGAGTGGCCAATGGCACGACGGCTCATCGGCGTGGATGTGGGCGGCACGAAGACCGCGGTCGCGGTGCTCGACGGCGCCGGGCTGAGCGAGCCGCTGCTGGCGCCGACGGACACCAGCAGCGCCGAGACGCTCATCGCGCAACTCGTCGCGGCCGTCGCCGCGGCCGGGCCGGCGGACGCGGTCGGCGTCGCGGTGCCGTCGGTCGTCGACTGGGAGACCGGCCGGATCCGCTCCTCGGTGAACATCCCGCTGCACGACGTGCCGCTGCGCGCCGTCCTGCGCGAGCGGCTCGGGGTGCCCGTCTACGTCGACAACGACGCGACCTGCGCGGCGCTGGCCGAGGCCTACGACGACGACGGGACGCTCGTCGCGCGCCACCTCGTGATGTTCACCGTCGGCACCGGTGTCGGCGGCGGCATCGTCATCCACGGGCGCGTCTACCGCGGCGCGACCGGCGCCGCCGCCGAGCTCGGCCACACGCTCGTCGGGGCCGAGCTGCGCCGCGCTCCGTTCGCCCATCTCGACGACTTCCCGCAGCCGGGCTCACTGGAATCGCTGGCCTCGGGCAGCGCGTTGAACGAGCTCGCCGCCGAGTGCGGTGCTCCGGCCGGCCGGGTCATCGACGCCGCCCGCGACGGCGACGCGGGCGCGCGCGCGGCGATCGAGCTGCTCGGCCGGCGGCTGGGGATCGGCATCGCCAACGCGATCAACATGTTCGATCCCGACCTCGTCGTCGTCGGCGGCGGCGTCTCGGCGGCCGGAGAGATGCTGCTGGCGCCCGCCCGTGAGGAGGC
Organism: Solirubrobacterales bacterium; assembly: GCA_038258125.1. Lineage (GTDB taxonomy): Bacteria > Actinomycetota > Thermoleophilia > Solirubrobacterales > Solirubrobacteraceae > CADCVQ01. The sequence goes on along the minus strand of JBBSQG010000385.1, from coordinate 15 downwards.
CGGCCGCTACCGCCT
>JBBSQG010000384.1:0-3446 GCA_038258125.1 Solirubrobacterales bacterium | reverse complement strand
CGCGCGCCCGCCCGACCGCGCGGCGATCTGCGCGAGCGTCGCCGGATCGGGTGGCGAGGCGCCGGCGGCATCGGTGCCCAGTGCGACGGTGTAGACCGCGACGCCGGCCGCCTTCGCCCGCGCGGCGGCCTGCAGCGGATCGCTGCCGCGCACCGACTTTCCGTCGGAGATCAGCACGATCGCGGCCGGCGAGCGGCGCTGGTCCGCGCTGCGCTGGGTGGCGATCAGGTGCAGCGCGGCGTCGAGCGCGTCACCGGTGGCGGTCGTCCCCGCGGCCTGGACGGCGGCAAGCGCGTCGGCGACCGCGGCGTGGTCGTGGGTCGGGCTGCTCAGCACCTGCGGCGCCTGGTTGAAGGCGAGCGCGCCGACGCGCACGCGGCCGGGCAGGTCGTTGACGAACGCGCTCGCCGCGCGGCGCGCGGCGACAAGCCGCGAGGGCTTGACGTCGGTCGCGAGCATCGAGCCTGAGCGGTCGGTCGCGACGACGACCATCGCCTGCTCGACCGCCACGGCGATCGTCGCCTGCGGCTTGGCCAGCGCGACGACGAGCAGTAGCGCGGCGAGTCCGTAGACGGTGATCGCGACATGGCGCCGCCAGGCCGGCCGGTGCGGCGCGACGGACGGCAGGACCGGGGCGGCGGCGAAGGCGTGCCGACCGCGGCGGGCGCCGCGCTCGCTGCGCACGTAGAGCCAGCCGGCGGGCAGCGCGAGCAGCGCGGCGAGGAGCAGAGTCGGGGCGGCGAAGCTCATCCCAGTGCTCCGAGCAGGGCGGCCGCGAGCGCTGCAGCGGTCGTGGCCGTAACCGCCAGCAGCGCCGGTCGCGCGAAGCGCCGTGGGGCGCTCGCCGGCTCGTCGGGCGCAGATGTGGTCGGTGAGGCGGGCAGCGCGCAGCCCGCAAGCCACGGGTGGGCGCCGCTGTCGTCGTCGGTCCAGAGGCTGGGCATCGCGGTAACCCTGCCAGCGGGCGTGTCACGCGCACGTAACCGGCGGTCGGTTACGGAGGCGTGACAGGTCGGTTGGGAGTCTCACTGCTCCCGAGCCCCAAGAGGAGGTCGACCATGGAGAACAAGCCCAGATCACGGGCGCGCATGCTGTACCTGCCCGTGCTCGCCGTCGGCGTGGCACTGGTGGCGGCGGTGTCGAGCTGGGCGGCGAACCCCGCCGGCAGCTCGTCGCCGGCACAGAGCACCGCCCCCGCGACACAGCAGATCCAGGACAGCGAGACGACCCCGGCGCCGCCGAGTGGTGAGGGCCGCGCAGAGGACTGTCCCAAGCACCGAGGCGGTGGCCGTGGTCGCGGCGACGGTGGGCCCGGTAGCGCGGCGCCGCAGTCGGCCCCGCAGTCCGCCAGCCCACCCGCGACGCAATCCGACACCGAGGTGTAGCGCGACGGCTGACGCGGAGCCGGACCGCCGCGCGCGGCGGCCCGGCTCGGCTCGGCCCTACATCAGTGGGCCGAACTCGACTGAGTGCCGGTCAGATGGCTGGCGGGTTGATCGCGGCGGCGGGCCCTGCCTGCGTCGCCGTGTCAGTCCTTGATGTGGGCCAGCGCCTCCATCGTGTGTGACTTCCACAGCGCGCCGTCGAGGCCGTGGACGACGAACCACTGCTCGTAGGTCTGGCCGTCGTGGACGAACAGCTCGCCCTTGCCCTCGCCGACGAGCTGCTCGCAGCGCATCGGGTGCAATGCCACGACGAGCCGGCCGTCGTGGAGCATCGCGAAGCTGAGGCCGCTGGCCTTCAGCAGCGGGGCGTCGTCGAGGCCCTTCGTCAGCTTGACGTCCATCCGGCCCGCGAACAGGCGGGTGAGTGATTGGAAGATCGCGCCGGGGTCTTCGGAGTCGGGCATCGGCTCGATCGTACTCCCGCGGCCGTGCGCCCAGTGCGCCATCTCTGCGCACCGTCAGGGCTCGCGCCGCAGTGCCCGGGCGCTCCCGCCGGCGCGGCTCAGATCTTCCTGAGCTGTGCGGCGTTTGGCCGCGGGGTGCCGCTGGCGCGGAAGAACATCGCCCGGCCGAAGCGGATGGCGGCGTCGGATGGCAGCAGGGCGATGATCAGCACGCGCGCCGACTCGTTGACGTTCTCGAACTCCAGCGCGTTGACGCCGGGAAACAGCGTGAGCAGCAGGACGATCGCGTACGTGCCGAAGGCGAGCATCTGCGCCAGCGTCGTCGCCGGGGTGTCCCGCGCGGCCGCGTCGGCATCCTCGACGGTCTGGAAGAGCAGGTTGCGCCCGTAGCGGATCAGCGCGTCGGACGGCAGCAGCGCGGCGATGAGGAACATCGTGAGCTCGCCCATCTCCTTGACCTCGGCCGCCGCGACGTCGGCGAACAGCGCGAGCGCGGCGTAGAGGACGAAGGCGCCGAACGCCAGCTGCTGGGGGACGGTGAGATTCGGCCGCGCGCCGGCTGGCTCCGCGGGCGCTGCCGGCGGCGTCGGCTGCTGCGGGGGTCCGGCTCGTCCCTCCACGCCGCGAGCGTAGCTGAGATCGCGCCCCCGGTCAGCCTGCTGCGATGCGACCGCGGACCTCCCCGAGCGCGAGCTCGCCGGCGCTCGCCCGCAGCACGACCTCGTCGCCGTCGGCCAGCCAGCGCTCGCCGCCGAAGCGCTCGGCGAGCGCTCCTTCGCTGCCGGGCCGCGCGCCGCTGATCGTGCCGGTCGCCAGCACGTCGCCGGCGTTCAGGCGCGCGCCGTTGACGGTGAGGTGGGCGAGCATCTGCGCGGGCGTCCAGTACAGGTCGCGCGCGGTCGGCCGCGAGACGACCTCGCCGTTGAGCTCGACCTCGAGCGCGAGGTCGAGCTGCCACGCCGCCTCGGCGGTGAGGTATGGCGCGGGCACGGGCGTCTGCGCGCGGGGCGCGACGCGGGCGTGGTCGAGCGCGCGCAGCGGCGTGATCCAGGCCGACATCGAGGTCGCGAACGACTTGCCGAGAAACGGGCCGAGCGGGCGGTATTCGAGGCGCTGGACATCGCGCGCGCTCCAGTCGTTGACAAGCACGACGCCGAAGATGTGCGCGTCGGCAGCGTCGATCGCGATCGGCCCCGAGGCGGAGGGCCCGCAGACGAAGCCAAGCTCACACTCCAGGTCGAGCTCGCGCGTGAGCGCCAGCTCGCCGGGGCCGATCTGTCCGCGCGGGCGGCGGATCGCGCTGCCGCTGACGACGATCGACGACGCCCGGCCGTGGTAGCCGATCGGCATGTGGCGCCAATGCTCGGGGACCGGCGCGCCACCAGGGCGGAAGATGCGACCGAAGTTCGTGGCATGCTCGAGCGAGGCGTAGAAGTCGACGAAGTCCGGCACGTGGATCGGCAGGACCGTGGTGGCGTCGGCGAGCGCCACACGGGCCCGCGGTGGCGCCTCGGCGGGGGGGGCCGGGACCGGGTGGCCCGCCGCCAGACCCAGCGCGCTCAGCGGGGTCAGATCGAGCGCCTGGGCGGCCCGCGTG
>JBBSQG010000383.1:0-3449 GCA_038258125.1 Solirubrobacterales bacterium | reverse complement strand
GGCGGCCTGCACCTCAGCGGTGCAGGCAGCGTGACGATCGAGCGCGGCTCGATCTCCCGCAACAGCGCGGGCAAGGAGGGCGGCGGGCTGTGGAACTCCGCCACCGGGACGATGATCGTCACCGGGACGTCGATCTCCCGGAACACCGCCGTCGTGATCGGCAATGAAGGCGACGGCATGCAGGTCTTCTGGCAGCTGCCGGCGACCGGCATGTTCACGATCGGCGGATCGCCGGTAGCCCCGGGCTGATGCCCGCAGCCGGGCTGATGCCCGGCACCGCGGCCCGCGCCGTCCGGTCGGCCCCATGTCCGGGGCCGGGCGGGCGGCGCGTCCACGTGAGCGAGCGGACGCGAAGGCGTTCAGCGACACCGTCCTCCGGCCGTCGGGCTATGCCTCCGCCGGCGTGATGAACCCGCTGTGGTAGGCGCGGATGACCGCCTGCGTGCGATCGCGGGCGTCGAGCTTGGTCAGCACATGGGCGACGTGGGTCTTGACGGTCTCCGGGCTGACGACGAGCTGCGCGGCGATCTCGGCGTTTGACAGGCCCTGCGCCATCAGGCGCAGGATCTGCGCTTCGCGATCTGTCAGCCCGGCACTGTCCAGACCCCCGGCGGGAACACGCGCGGGTGCGTGCCGTGCAGCGAGCTCGCGGATCGCGGCGGGAAAGAGCAGTGAGTCGCCCGCGGCGAGCAGCCGGATGGCGCGGACGACCTCCTCGGGGCGGGCGCGCTTGAGCATGAACCCCGACGCGCCGGCGCGCAGGGCGTCGAAGACGTAGTCGTCGTTCTCGAAGGTCGTCAGGACGAGCACGCGGGGTGGATCGTCGACGTTGGCGAGCAGGCGGCGGGTCGCCTCGATGCCGTCGACGACGGGCATCCGGACGTCCATCAGCACGACGTCGGGGCGCAGCCGGCGCACGAGCGGCGTGACGGCGGCGCCGTCCTCGGCCTCCGCGAGCACGGTCAGGTCGGGCTCGGCGTCGATGATCGCACGCAGGCCGCTTCGGATCAGCGGTTCGTCGTCGACGAGCAGGACGCCGAGGTTCATGGCGCCGGATGCAGCGGCAGGCGCACGGCGATCCGCCAGCGCCCGGCGTCGGGCCCGGCCGACACCTCGCCGCGCAGGCTCGTGACGCGTTCCCGGATGCCGTTCAGGCCGCGCCCGCCGCCGCTGCGCTGCGGATGCGACGCGTCGAGCGGGTTGGTCAACTCGAGCTCGAGGTGCTCGGATCCGACCGTGAGGTGCAGGCTGACCGGCACCTGGCCCGCGTGACGCGCGGCGTTGGTCAGGCTCTCCTGCACGATCCGGTACGCCTCACGGGAGACCGCCTGGGGCACGTCGTCGAGACAGCCGGTCAACTCGGCGCTGACGTCGATGCCGGCCGACCGGGTGCTGGCGACGAGCCGCTGCAGGTCGGCGAGGGTGGGCGTGGGAGCGCGCGCGGCGCGATCGTCGCGCAGCAGGCCGAGGACATGGTCGAGGTCGCGCAGGCCGTTGCGCGCGGAGGTCTCGATGTCGGTCAGGGCCCGGCGAGCGAAGGCGGGATCGCTGTCGAGCACCCGACCGGCGGCGCCGGCCTGGACCGTCACGATGCTGAGCGCGTGGCCGACCGAGTCGTGCAGCTCGCGCGCGAGCCGGTTGCGCTCGGCCAGGTGCACGGCCTGGCGCTGCAGGGTGGCGAGCTGCTCCGCGGGCGAAGGGCCGAGCAGGCGCGGCGCGATCCGTGCCAGCAGCGCGCTCGCGCTTGCCGCGAGGTAGACGAGCGCGACGGGCGCCAGCAGGGCGAGCGGGACGAGCCAGGCGCTGCGGGGTCCGCCGGGAACCGTCGGGTCCAGCTGGCCGAGTTGGACGTCACCGGTCGCGAACGGGGCCAGGCACACCGCGACCACCGCGGGGGGCATGACGAGGGCGAGCAGGCAGATCACGAGGCCGAGCACGAGGTGTGAGACGAACCACGCCGCCGAGCGCCTGCGCGTCGCCCACGAGACGGCGCCGCGCGGCGACTCCACCTCGGCGAGCGGCACGTCGAGCAGCCGGCGCGCCGCGCCGATCTCGAGTTCGCGCACGGTCGTGAGCATCCCCGTGGCGATCGGCAGGGCGATGAAGTAGAAGGCGCTCGTCAGCGCCCAGGCCCCGGCGACTCCGAGCCCGCCCTCCAGCGCCGGCACCGCGAAGCTCGCGAGCACGAGGTAGGGCGCGGCGAGCGCTCCGCCGATCATGAGGTAGGCGATGCCGCGCCAGGTCGACCTGCGCGCAGGGATGGCGAGCAGGTCGCGCGGTCGGGGCATGGGGCGATCGTGACAGACGCCCGTAGCGTTGCGAATCCCCCGCACGGGGGATCCAGATCGCTCGCACAGGGGACGCGGTAGCGGTCCGCCGGCGCGAGAGTGACGGCCATGAGATCGACATCTGACAAGCAGGCAGTCACCGCGGCCTACGTGGGCTGCGTCTCCGCGGCGGCCTACGCCGTGCTGAAGGCCGCATGGGCGCTTGGGAGCACACTCGGCGTCAGCGACAGCGCCGTCTTCGAGGAGTTCCTCGACCAGCTCGGTGGACCACTGGTCGCGCTGTGGGCGACGGTGCTGCTCGCGCTGCTGGCCGGCGCGATCCTGCTGTCGCTCGTGCAGCCGTGGGGCCGGCGCATACCGCGGCGCCTGCGCGCGACGCTGGCGTGGCTGGGCGCGATCATGGCACCGTTGGGGCTCATGCGTCTTGGCCAGACCATCGCCGAGGCGATCGCCGGGAATCCATTCCCGATGCTCACCCCCGCGATCTACATCTCCGTCTACATGTGCTTCACCGTGCTCGGGCTGACGTTCGCGATCACGGCCTGGCGCACCCGCAACCCCCAGGCAGCACATCGACCCGCCACGCCAGGAGCACCGTCATGACCGACCTCACGGCACAGCACATCAAGCTCCCGGCGCGGCGCGCGCTCAGGGCCGCAGGCTGGGCGAACATCGCGATCGCCGCCGGACAGGCGATCGGCCTGATCTGGGCGTGGAGCATGTTCGCAGCGGTCGGCATCGAAGAGGACATGCGCGAGCTCGCCTCGCAGGGTGCGGCGCTGCCCTACGTCCTCACGCTCATCACCTGCGCAGGGTTCGCCGTGTTCGGGCTCTACGGGCTCGCCGGCTCCGGCGACCTGCGGCGCCTGCCACTCCTGCGAACCGGACTGGTATCGATTGCGGTGATCTACCTCTACCGCGCGACGGTCTTTGAAGGCATCGCCGCGTTCCGCGACGGCGACACTGTGCAGATCGTGTTCGCCGCGATCGCGCTGCTGATCGGCCTGCTCTACGCCTACGGCGCGCACGCGCACGTGCGCGCGCAGCGCCGCGGCAGGGGTGCAGCAGCGGCCACGGTGGCGCTGTGAACGACCGCGCCGACGGCGCGCGCGGCAGCGGGCAGCTACTCGCCTGGACCGCGCTCGTCGGCGCCTCCGCGCT
>JBBSQG010000382.1:0-3449 GCA_038258125.1 Solirubrobacterales bacterium | reverse complement strand
GCCCGTGTGCAGGCCGCGGGACTTGACGAGCAGCACGACGCCGCGCGCCGCGAGTAGGTCGGCGGCGTGCTCGAGGACGTCACCGTCGACGTGGGGCAGCCCGCGGCCGGTCATGCCGTTCACGAGATCCGAGAGCACCCGAGCGCTCGGCTGGATCCGCCTCAGCGTGCGCCGGACATCGTCGGCGGAGCTCCGGGTGCCGAGCGCGAGGGAAGAGACCGCGAGGAGCTCGTCGCCCGAGTCCAAGCGGACGATGCAGAAGTCGTCGAGCATGCGAGGGCGTGCATGAGCACGTGCCGCGCCGGGATCGAACGCTTGGGTTGTCGCGGGGTTAGGTGAGGGGACCGGGGGCTGGGGTGGAACGGGTCTTCCGGAACGGAGCGGGCGTTCCGGAGAGCCGGGTTGGCCGTTCGGGGGCGCGTCATGGCCACGGTGGTGCGCTGGTGGGCGTCGGTGCGTCTGTGCTCGGGGGGACGGCGGTGGCAGGTTGGGCGAGGTCTCGCTCGCGTGCGCGATGCGATGCGATCGCGAGCGGAAGGGCGACGGCTGCGAGCGCGCCGCCGGCCCATGCAGCGTGCTCGAGCGCGACGATCATGGACTCGTCCATCGCGATGGCGACCAGGATGGAGGGCACGAACGCGACGAGCGTCGCGAGCACCACGAGCCGCTCGGGGCTCCTGGACGTGGCTGCACCGTCGATGCGAATCACGAGGGCCATCGAGAGCGCGATGGCTGCGATGATGGTGTAGGTCCCCGGCAACGGAGACCCGAGCGGGAACCGCATCAAGCTGTGCGTGGCGGCGTACGACCAGGCGAGCTGGTAGGTGACAACGGTCGCGTTGTACACGCCGCGGTGGGGGCCGCGCCGCAGCAACCTCCGGAGCACCGCATCGAGGGCCGTGGCCACGATGAAGAAGAACGCGAAGAAGTGAACCGTCACCGGTAGAACGAGGACGATCGGCAGCGCGCCGATGAACGCGAAGTACCCGAGCGTTCCGAGGATCGACAGCTGCCACCGCTTCATGCGAGCCACGCTTCCGAGTCGAACTGGAGACGCTCGGCGGCGAGATCCGCGAGCGGCTCTTCAGCAGGATCGAAGGGGGCGGTGCAGCAGTCGTCGAGCATGCCCGGTCATAAGCACGAGGCGCGCCGAGACCGGAAGCATGCGGTTTCGGTGGGTTAGGTGGTGGGACCGGTCGGCGGGCGCGGAGCGGTTCTTCCGGGTCGGAACGGGCGTTCCGAGGACCGGCCAGTTGAAGCGCGGGCGACGTCGCTGGACGCCAGCGCGTACCACAACGGCAGCGGCGGCAGACCCAGCGCCATGCTCCACGCGATCGCGCTCGGTCGCTGCGGGCTGTCGACGAGTCCGACCGCAAGGATGAGCATCGGCGGGGTGAAGAGCCCCACGAGTGCCAACGCAAGGAGCGCATGGTGCCGCCTCGTCGCGGTGGCGACGTCGATGCGGACGACGAGCGAGCCCACGAAGAGCGGGGTCCTACTTCGGGTGCGTATGGGTCTACTCGCGATTCGATACGTCAGCGCACGCGGCAAGCTGGATTTCATAGGAGGGATCACATTGGTGGCCCTCACCGTAGGGTGCGGCTCTTTTGGAGACACGACATTCATCACCTGACGAGCCTCAGTCGGGGTTTTCCGGGCTGGACGAGCACGGGCGGCGTGTCGTTCGCGTAGCGTGATTTGTGGTTGCGCTGGAGCTCGAGCGCCTCGTGGAAGTCGAAGTAATCATCGAGGTCTCCGCTGGCTGCGAGGCCGCGCAGTCGCAGCACGGCCTCGGCAGTGTCGAGGCCCCAGCGCGCACCGGTGATGTCCATGCGATCTTTGACGAGATAGCGACACGCGCCCTCGACGGCGCCACTGGTGATCGGCAGTCCATCGCGAAGTGCGGTGTCGTAGCCGAGGTACGCCCTGTACTTCAGCAGGTAGTTTGCGCACAGGTCGACAGGCGCGCGGTCCTTGGTCGCCATGGCGCGCTTGGTGGCGCTGCGGCGCATCGCCGCGGCCGCCGTGCTCGACTCGCCCCACAAGACCAGCGTGAGCTTCTCTGTGACCCACTCGCGTCGCAAGGTTTCGTCATCGGGCACCAGGGCCTTCGCCGCGCCCCAGACGTACTGGGCGACGTGGATGAAGTCGAGCACGATCGTCACCGTGATGTCGCGGCGTGCGACCTCGGCCTCGACGTAGTCGAGCTGATGCTCGTCGCCGTCGAGCAGCACGACCCAGCGCTTGCTGTGACTCGGGTCGCGACGCTCCATCTCGTCGAAGGTCTCGCGGACCACCAACGCCAGCGGCTTGATCACACTGGCCGACACCCGCTTGGCCTGCGCTCTGGGTCGCGGCTTCTTGACCGGCACCACACCGATCGGACGAAGCTCTCGCAGAATGTCCTGCGGGTCGCGCACGTACGGTGCGACCTCGTACACGACGCTCACCGCGGCCATGCGCATGCCGTTCTTGCGCGTGTCGCTCGAGCCCTTGGGTTTGGGCCACCGCTCGCCGCTCGCCGTCTCGGCTTCGCGTTGGCGCCGCGTCGCCTCTCGCAGAGCTTCGGGCCGCATGGCGAGCCCCGTCGCATCGACCAAGCCGATCAGCAGCGTCGCGCTTTCGTCGACGACCTCTGCGGTCGCGACCTCGTAGAATGCGTCGAAGTCTCGGCTCACCTCGTGCGTGAGCTCCTCGAGCTGGCGCTTGCCCACCGTTGCGCCGCTGGTCTTGCCGAGCTCCTCACCGACCGCGTCGAACGAGATCTTGCTCGCGAGCTCGGCGACACGCCGCCGAACGCCGTGCGAATCGATCGTCGGCGGCAGGTTGAGCTCGGCGTCGAGCGGGCACAACGCCTCGAGCCCGTCACCGCGCCAACCCTCGCGCAAGCCCAGCTCCACCATCCCGAAGATCGACATCAGCTTGCGACTCATCGTGCGCCGGTGCGTCCGCGTCTCACCGTCGCTGCCGACCACCGGCGTCGCGGGCTGCGCCTGCGCTCGCAAGTTCAGATGATCCTCGTACATCACCCGCAGAAGCTCCCAGCCCTCGACCCGCAGCGCCTGCTCCACCTGCCCGTGCGGCAGCGCCGCCCACTCGGGTCCCTCGAGTTTCCGCAACAGCCCGTCGAACACCTCCATCGTGTGCGAGAAGGGCTTCTCATTTGCGATCGCGTGTGCTTCCATCGGGCTGTCTCCGGCGCCCGGGTCGGGCGGGGTTTGTCGTTTTGCAACCCGAATCTAGCCCGCCCCGTGCCCGGGACGCTACGCACAACGCTCCCAAATCACTGGAATCACACTCCTATCCCCTGTCCCCAGAAGATCCGCTCCCTTGTCGAGGAACGTTCGCTCGATCTTGTTCGCTAGAGCTATCCGAGCTTGAACGCCCTCTGCGCGGCCGGCCTTTGCCAGTTTGGTGTTGAGGGCCTTTCGGCACCTCTCAAGCCGTGT
>JBBSQG010000381.1:0-3462 GCA_038258125.1 Solirubrobacterales bacterium | reverse complement strand
GTACTGCTACAGCAGCTGATCGGATCGGGTGTGGCGAATACGTGTCGCTGCGCGTGCATGATTCGCCACACCCCCACCGCCAGGCGGCCACGCCGCTCAGCCGCCGGGTAGCAACCCGCGCACGCGCTCGGTCAGCGTGCGCAGCGCCGCCGCCCCGTCGTCGCCCTGCAACCGCACCTTCTCCGCCTCGCGCCCCCGGGAACACAGCGTCTCCAGGTCGCCGAACGCCTGCGCGTTGTTCAGCACACCGAACGAGTACGGCCTGCCGGGGATCGCGGCGTCGTCGGGGCCATCGTGGGCGAGCACGAGGAAGCGCCCGCTCGGCGGGCCGCCCTTGTGCAGCTGGCCGGTCGAGTGCAGGTAGCGCGGCCCGTAGCCGAACGTCGTCGTCGCCTTCGTCACGTTGCGGATCGCCGCCCGCAGTTCGGACACCGCCACATCGACCGCGTCGCTCGGCGCCATGAAGCCGAGGATCGCCACGTAGCTGCTCGATCCCACCGTCGAGGCCAGCAGCGCGCGCAAGGCGTCGTCGCCGGCATCATCGGGCTCCTGGAGCCCGTCGCCCGCCTCGATCGAGGCCAGCAGCTTGCCGGTCGTGTCCTTCGCGACCTGGACGTCGGGCTGATCGAACGGGTTGATCTGCAACGCCCAGCCGGCGACCGCGGTCGCGAACTCGGCGAAGAAGAAGATCCGGCCGAGGTCTTCGGGCCCGCAGGCCGACAGCGTGACCGTCGGCTGGCCGGCGTCGGCGAGTGCCTTCACGGCGGCGTCCATCGCCTCGTCCGGGCTCTCGCTGTCGCGCAGATAGGCGAACACGCGATCGTCGCCGTAGACCTCCGGCGCGCCGAGCGGCTCGTCGCAGACGGGCACGATCCCCTTGCCGTGCTTGCCCAGCGACTCGGCGACGAGCTGCTCGACCCACAGCCCGAAGGACGCGATCCGCGCGTCGACGACGAACGTCAGCTTGTCTCGGCCCTGCAGTGCCAGCGCCGCGAGCGCGGCACCGAGCCACAGCCCGCTGTTGCCCCCGACCGTCGAGCCGACCGAGCAGGCCTCGGCGGCGACCGCCGCGCCCTCCAGCAGCGTCTCCAGGTCGACGCCCATCAGGGCCGCCGGCACGAGCCCGAAGTACGTCAGCGCGCTGTAGCGCCCGCCGACGTCGGGATCGTTGAGGAACGTGCGCCGGAAGCCGCGCTCGGCGGCGACCGCCTCCAGCGACGAGCCCGGGTCGGTGATCGCCACGAACTGCTCGCCCTCGGGCCGCAACGCCCAGAAATGCTCGAACAGCGAGATCGTCTCGATCGTCCCGCCGGACTTCGTCGAGACGAGAAACAGCGTGTGCTCGAGGTCGACCAGGCGCTCGATCGCCAGCACCGCGCCGGGATCGGTCGAGTCGAGCACGTGCAGGCGCAGACGCTCGTGCTGCGCACCACCATAGGAGCGGCGCAGGACCTCGGGAGCGAGGCTCGAACCGCCCATCCCGAGCAGCACCGTGTCGGTATAACCGGCCTCGGTGGCCTCGACGGCGAATGCCTCCAAGTCGTCGATCTGGTCGGCGTACGTCTCGTGCGCGGTCAGCCAGCCGAGCCGGTCGGCGACCTCGGGCTGGCCCGGCGGGCCCCAGAGCGTCTCGTCCTTGGCCCAGATCCTCCGCGCCACCCGCTCGGTCTCCGCGCGCTGGACGAGCTCGTGGACGAGCGGCTCGAGGTCGTCGGGCAGCGAGGAGTCGATCGTCTCCGGGCGGCCGGTGAAGATCGCCTCGCGCTTGGCCTCGATGCCGGCCAGCAGCTTCTCCATCGGGGTCACGAAGGCGTCGATGCCGGCCCGCAGCAGCTTGTCGGTGACGTCGTCCATGTCGATCCCCGCCTCGGCGAGCGCCTCGAGCGCCGCCGCCGGGTCCTCGCGGACGGTCTCGCCGGTCACCTCCAGGCGCTCGGCGCAAGCCAGCAGCGTCTGCATCGGCATCGTGTTGACCGTGTCGGGGCCGACGAGCTCCTCGACGTACTTCGTCTCGGAGTACTGCGGGTTCTTCACGCCGGTCGAGGCCCACAGCGGGCGCTGGACGTGGGCGCCGGCGGCGCGCAGCCCGGCGAAGCGCTCGCCGCCGAAGATCTCCTCGAAGCGGCGGTAGGCGGCGCGCGCGTTGGCGACGGCGGCCTGGCCTTGCAGGTCGGCGCGCTCCAGCGCCTCCAGGCGCCTGTCGACCTCGGAGTCCACGCGCGAGACGAAGAACGAGGCGACTGAGCGCACGTCGAGGTCCTTGCCCTCCCGGTGGCGGCGCTCGAGGCCCTTGATGTAGGCCTCGGCCACCGTCGCGTAGGCGTCGACGGCGAACAGGAGGGTCACATTGACGTTGATGCCGTCGTAGATCGCCTGCTCGATCGCCGGTAGGCACTCCGGCGTGCCGGGGATCTTGATCATCACGTTGGGGCGGCCGACCCGGGCCCAGTACTCGCGCGCCTGGGCGATCGTGCGGTCGCTGTCGAAGGCGAGGTCGGGGTCGACCTCCAGCGAGACGTAGCCGTCGTCACCCTCCAGGTCGTCGAACACGGGGCGCAGCACGTCGGCCGCCTCCTGCACGTCCTGGATCGCGATCTCCTGGTAGATCGCCCGCGCCAGGGCGCCGGCGCGGGCGAGCTGCTCGATCTGCTCGTCGTAGTCAGGCGAGCCGAGGATCGCCTTCTCGAAGATCGCCGGGTTGGAGGTCTCGCCGCGCAGGCTGTCCTCCTCGATCATCCGGCGCAGCTCGCCGCCCTGGGTCAGCGAGCGGCGGATCTGATCGAGCCACGGGCTCGTGCCGGCCGCCGTCAGCGCGGCAAGGCGCGGGTTGACGTTCACGGTCTGGCTCACGGAAATGCCTCCATTCCTTCACGTTCCAGCTTCAAGATCTTCTGCAGGCGACGCACGTGGCGCTCCTCGCCGCTGAACCGCGCCGCGCAGAAGGCGGCCGTCAGCTCGGTCGCGATCGCCGGTCCGATCACGCGCGCTCCCAGGCACAGCACGTTGCAGTCGTCGTGCAGGACACACTGCGCCGCCGTGTAGTGGTCGTGGCAGACGCTCGCGCGGATCCCGGGCAGCTTGCAGGCGGCCACGGCCACGCCGGCGCCCGAGCCGCAGACGAGGATCGCGCGCTCCGCGTCGCCGGCGGCGATCGCGCGGCCGGCGTCGAGCGCGCTATCGGGGTAGTCGTCGTGCTGGCCGAGGTCGAGCAACTCGTGGCCGCCGTCGCGGACGGCGGCGACCACCGTGTCGCGCAGGGCCCCGCCGGCGTGGTCGATGCCGACCGCGACGATCACCGCGCCGCCGCCTCGCGTGCCTTGCGCGCCGCGCCGGCGCGCTCGGCCTCCAGCTCGTGTCCGGCCAGCAGCGCCGCGCCGCGTACGCCCGCCAGCGGCCCGTAGCGCGCGCGGCGGATCTCCGTGCGCGTGCCGACGCCGGTCAGGCGGTAGCGGCCGGCCTCCT
>JBBSQG010000380.1:0-3470 GCA_038258125.1 Solirubrobacterales bacterium | reverse complement strand
GAGGTTCGCCGCCGGCTCGGCGAGCTGTGCACCGAGCTGCTGGCGGTGAAGTTCACCGGCTACCGGATGCTGAGCGCGCTGCAGCAAGGCCAGATCCCGGGACCGGAGGCCGGTCTGGCGAAGGTCACAACGGTGCGCTCGGCGATCGCGGCCGGCGACCTGATCGCCGATGTGCTCGGCCCGGAGGCGCTGTCTGAGGACAGCGAGTGGGCGTACATGATCTCCTTCCTGCCGGGGCTGAAGTCCGCGGGCGGGACCGAGGAGATCCTGCGCAACACGATCGGCGAGCGCGTGCTGGGGCTGCCGGCCGAGCCGCGCCTGGACAAGGGAATCCCGTTCAGCGAGCTGCGCGCCAAGGAGCGCGCGGCGGCGGGAGCGTCCTCGTGAACCTCGAGCTGACCGACGAGCAGAGCTTCCTGCGCGAGGCCGCGCGCGAGGCGCTGTCTCGCGTGAAGACCGTCGCGCTCGCGCGAGAGGCGATCGAGGACCCGGCCACGCGGCCCGACCTGTGGCCGACCGCCTGTGAAGCGGGTTGGCCGGGGCTGCTCGTCGGCGAGACGGCCGGCGGGGCTGGGCTGAGCGCGTTCGACGCGATGCTCGTGCTCGCCGAGTGCGGTCGCGTGCTGGCCGGCGTGGAGTTGCTCGGCCACCTGCCGGCGTCGGCGCTGCTCGACGCGGCCGGCGACGAGCGGACGGGCGCAGTCGCCGAGGGCGACCTGCGCGCCTGCTTCGTCGCGGCGCGCCCGCCGGGTGACCTCGACGAGCGCTGGACCGTCGAGCCACCGGCCGGCTCGGTGCGCACCCCCGCACCCGTGCTGGCCGACGACGGAACGCTGAGCGGGATCGTCGCCTGGGTGCCCGACGCTCCGGGTGCCGACTTGTACATCGTCGTCGCCACCCGCGCCGCGGACGGCGCCGCGGTGGCCGTCGCCGTCGACGGGGCGGCGACAGGCGTCGATGTGGCGGGCGCCGTGCGCTACGACGCGACCCGGGCGCTCGGGCATGTGAGCTGTGACGGCGCCGCCGGTGAGGTGCTCGATGGTGTGGACTCGGCGGCGATCTCGCGCGCATGGTTTCTCGGGCAGGCGCTGATCGCCGCCGAGTCGCTGGGCGCGGTCGAAACGGCGCTGGAGGTGTCGGTCGCCTACGCGAAGGAGCGCTTCACGTTCGGCCGCGCGATCGGCTCCTACCAGGCCGTCAAGCACAGCCTGACCGAGGTCCTGCGCCTGCGCGAGAACACCTACGCGCTGCTGCTCTACGCCGGCTGGGCCTACGCGGACAAGCCCGAGGAGTTCGCCCTGGCGGCGAGCGCAGCGCGAACCGCCGGCGGCCACGCGCTGGACTACGCGAGCCGCGCGATGATCTCCGTCCACGGCGGGATCGGCGCCACGTGGGAACACGACGCGCCGCTGTTCTTTCGCCGCGCCCAGCTCTCCCGCCGGCTGCTCGGCGGGGTCGGCGACGCCGCCGACCGAGTCGCCGGCGAGCTCATGGGCGCGGTGTAGCGGGCGACTAGACTCGACGCCCGCACGGGGCCATAGCTCAGATGGGAGAGCGCCTGCTTTGCAAGCAGGAGGTCGGCGGTTCGATCCCGCCTGGCTCCATGACTGACCCGAAGCTGCTGGAATCGGCGCGTTGGCCGCCCGCGCTCGGAGAGGCGTTCGCAGGGCTCTGGGTCTGAACGCCACATCTACTCCTGTCAGCGACGCCGGCGCGAGGAAGGCCGGCGGGCACGCCCAGTCACGCCCAGCCACTCGTCAGAGCATCAAAGGACTTCCGGAACGGTGCACTAGGCGAAGCGCCGTAGGCCGGCCCACGCGGCGCCGCCAAAGACGAGGATCAGCCCGCCGAGGTGCGCGACCGCCACCGCGATGTTCGCCCCGCTGTTGTTGATCGCCCCGTCGATCGCGTCGAGCGCCGGCTTGAACGGGAAGATCGCCGAGATCACCTGGATGACGTCGTAGAGCAGCGGTGACACGCCGCCGCTGGGGACGAGCGCGAGGAACGCGAGCGGCAGGGCGAGCATGAGCGCCAGCAGCGACGCCGCGCGCACCTCGCGGGCAAGGCTGCCGATCGCCACGCCGAGCGTCGCGAACGCCAGCGAGCTGACGGCCAGCGCGAGGATCCACAGCGGCAATCGACCGTAGTCCAGCGGGACGAAGGCGCTGATGCCGAGCAGCATCACGAACGTCACCGCGAAGGCGCAGCAGGCGGCGAGCACGATCTTGCCGGCCAGCAGCAGCCAGCCGGGCACGAGACTGCGGGCCAGCCGCGCGAACGTGTTCTCCTCGCGCTCGAGCGCCAGCAGGCCCGACGCGAGCAGGACGCAGACGAACATGAGCGAGACCGCCACCGCGAGCGCGACGGCGAACGTGTCCAGCGGCGTGCGGCGGCCGCTGAGCACGGTCTCCTCGACTTGGACGGGCCGCTCGACGGTGCTCAGGACGTCCTTGAAGCGGTCGATGTTGGCGACACCGAGGGCGGCGAACTTCTGGACCGGCTCGATCTTGGCGCGCAGCTTCTCATCGCCCTTGGCCAGGCGCAACGCCGAGACGAGCAGGGTGTTGGCCTTCGTCAGGCCGATGAGCTCGAAGTGCAGCCCGGCGAGGTCGATCTCGCCGCCCTTGCCGATCGTGTCGATGTACCCCCCGGCGACCTGCGTGATCTGGCGCGCGAGCGCGGCGTCGGCCTCCGCGAGCTTCGAGTTGACCGTCGAGCGCACGAAGGACTGCTTGAGCGCGTCGCCGTTGTAGACGACCTCGATGCTCGCCGACTCAAGGCCGCCCTGCGACAGCTGCGTCACGAAGTTCGCCGGGATGATCAGCCCGGCGAGCGCCTTGCCGGAGCGCACCTTGTCGAGCACCTGCGCGCGGTTCTCGACGTCGATGCGGTCGACCGAGCTGAAGAGCTTGTCGGTGTACGTCTCGATGTCGATCGTCTTGCTGCCGAGCTTGATCTGCTGCTGGCCCGGCGGGATCTTGCTGAGAAACGCCAGGCTCGGCTTCTCGGGACCGCTGGACAGCGCGAAGCCGATCAGCAGGGCGATCGCCACCGGGTACACGATCAGCAGCCCGACGAGCAGCTTGGAGCGGCGCAGGATCTGCAGGTCCTTCAGGAGCATCCAGAGCATCTAGTGGCCTTTGGCGCGAAGGAAGGCGACGAACGCCTGCTCGAGGTCGTCCTCGGGGCCGGCCTCGCCCGCGACCATGAGCTCGGGCGCGGTCCCGCTGAAGAGCATCTCGCCGTCGGCGAGGATCAGGATCCGGTGGGCGTGGCGCTCGGCCTCGGCGATGTCGTGCGTGCAGAAGATGACCGCCGTACCGCGCTCGGTCAGCGCGGTGATGAAGCCCCACAGGCGCTCGCGCTGGCGCGGGTCCAGCGCCCCCGACGGCTCGTCGAGCAGCAGCACCGGCGGATCGGCGAGCAGGCCGACGGCGATGTTCACGCGCTGGCGGTTGCCGCCCGACAGG
>JBBSQG010000379.1:0-3473 GCA_038258125.1 Solirubrobacterales bacterium | reverse complement strand
CTGGCCTGCGGAGACGGCGCCGCGCTCAGCCAGGTGAGCGCCGCGGCGCTGTGGGAGCTGCGCTTCAGCGATTCCGCGCTCGTGCACGTGACCGTCCCGACCTACGCGGGCCGCCACCGCCGTGCCGGCATCGTCGTGCACCGCTCGCTCACCCTCGGCGAGACCGACGTCGACGAGCACGACGCGATCGCGGTGACCTCGGTGAGCCGCACGCTGCTCGATCTCGCCGGGATACTCGCGCCGGGCCCGCTCGAGCGCGCCGTCGAGCGGTCCCTCGCCCTGCGGCGCTTCGATCTGCGCGCCGTGCGCGCCGCGATCGCCGCCAACCCACGCCATCCCGGTGCCCGCCACCTCGTGCGGATCGTCGAGCAGATCCACCACGAGCCGACGCTCACGCGCTCGAGGCTTGAGGGGCTCATGCTCGAGCTCTGCGCCGGACACGGCATCGAGCGCCCGGAGATCAACGTCGTCGTCGCCGGCCACGAGGTCGACTTCCTGTGGCGCGCCCAACGGCTGATCGCCGAGACCGACGGCCACGAGCACCATGGCACGCGCATGGCCTTCGAGCGCGATCGCGCGCGCGACGCCCGGCTGACGGCGCTCGGGTACCGCGTCGTGCGCTTCACCTACCGGCAGATCGTCGCCGAGCCGCAGCACGTGGCGGCCACGCTGCGCGCGGTGCTGGCCGTAGCCTGAGCTGCGGTGGCGTCAGTCGGCCATCAGGTCGGCGAGCATGCCTGACGAGGCGGCGCGCGCCGTCTCGTCGTAGCCGCCGACGAGGACGCCGCCCACCGTGACCTGCGGCAGCGTCATCATGCCGGTCTTCTCGGCGAGCGCGATGACGCCCTCGGGGTCGCCGGCGAGGTTGATCTCCTCAAACGCGATCTCCTGCGAGCTCAGGAGCATCTTCACTCGCGTGCAGAACGAGCAGGCTTCGGTCGTGTAGACGATGACGTCGCGCATGGCTGTGGGAGAGGGTAGTGGCCCGCCGGGAGCGGTTCCGCGCCAACGGCGGCAGCCCGCATGGGCGGACCGCCCAGGCTCAGTCGACGAGCAGGTCCTCGAGCATGCCCGCCTGATCGGCGCCCAGGGTCTCCTGGTAGCCACCGAGCAGCAGGCTGCCGATGAACACCTGCGGCAGCGACTTCATGCCGGTGCGGGCGACGAGCTCCTCGTAGGCGTCCGTGCCCTCGTGCACCATGACCTTCTCGTATGGGATCTCCCGCGCGTTCAGCAGGTTCTCCACCGAGTGGCACAGCGTGCAGATCTCGTCGCTGTAGACCGTGACCGTTCGCATGCGCGTCAGTCCACGAGCAGGTCGTCGAGCATGCCGTTGACCGCCGCCGCCTGTACCTCCTGCGCGCTGCCCAGAGGGATGACGCCGATGAACGCCTGGGGCAGCTTCATCGAGCCGGCGCGATCGCCGAGCGCGTGGTGTTCGGGCGAGTCGAGCTTGACCAGCGTCTCCTCGTACGGGATCTCGCGCTCCTCGAGGAGCTCCCGCAGCGAGGCGCTGAACCCGCAGCCCTCTTTCGTGTAGATCTGCATCGTTCGCATGCGAAAAAGTCTAGTGCGCCGATCTCCCGCTCGACCGTCTGAACGCGCGTGCCCGGCGCGCTGAAGACCGAGGCCGTCGTCCTGCGCTCCCTGCGCTACGGCGAGGCCGATCGGATCCTCCACCTCTACACGCCCCAGCGCGGCCGGGTCGCGGCGATCGCCAAGGGGGTGCGGCGCGCCAAGAGCCGCTTCGGCGGACGCCTGGAGCCGTACTTTCGCCTGCAAATGGTGCTATACGAGGGTCGCAGCGAGCTGCTCACCGTGACGAGCGCCGACACGGTGACCGGCCACTCGCGCCTGCGAGAGCACGGTCCCGCCCTCGACAGCGCCGCCCGCGCCTGCGATGCCGTCTCGCGCCTCTTCGAAACGGCCGATCCGCATCCTGGCGTGTTCGCGCTGCTGTGCAACGAGCTGGCCCTGCTCGACGCCGGGGCGGGTGGGGGTCGATCTCATGCCACGCTCGCCAACCAGCTGGCGTTCCGGCTGAAGCTGCTGCTCGCCGCCGGCCTCGCCCCTCAGCTCGCCGCCTGCGCCGCCTGCGGGGAGGCCGACCACCTGACCGCCTTCTCCGGCGCCGCCGGCGGCGTCGTCTGCAGCGCTTGCGAGGCGACCGGCTTCACGCTCGGGGAGGAGGCGCACGCGTTCATGACCGGCGCGCTGGGGTCCGCGCTGGCCGACGTCCCGGCCGCCGGCGAGCAGGCGCTGCGCCAGGCCGAGCGGGCGATTGCCGACACCGTCGAGCACCACGCGCACGTCCGCTGGCGAGCCGCTTCAGCCGGCGCCGCGCGACAGCTATAGGATCGCGCGCCATGGGAGCAGCTCCAGCCGGTACGAAGTGGGTGTACGACTTCGCCGAGGGCTCAAGGGAGATGAAAAACCTCCTCGGCGGTAAGGGCGCGAACGTCGCCGAGATGACGCGCATCCTGGGCGCTGACCGCGTCCCAGCGGGGTTCACGATCACGACGGAGGCGTGCGTCTCCTATATGGAGGGCGCGCAATCGGTCCCCGATGGCATGGACGGGCAGGTCGACGAGGCGCTCGCCCGGCTGGAAGCCAACGCGGGCAAGACGCTCGGCGACCCCGCCGACCCCTTGCTCGTCTCGGTGCGCAGCGGCGCGCGCGAATCGATGCCGGGCATGCTCGACACCGTGCTGAACCTCGGCCTCAACGACCAGTCCGTTCAGGGCCTGGTCGAGAAGACCGGCAACGAGCGGTTCGCCTGGGACTCCTACAGACGCTTTGTGCAGATGTTTGGCGGTGTGGTGCGCGGCATCCCCGGCGAGCGCTTCGAGGCCGCGATCAAGGCGGCAAAGCAAGAGCACGGAGTGACGCTCGACACCGAGCTCGACGTCGCCGCGCTGCAGGCCCTCACCGCCACGTTCCGCGAGATCTTCCAGGCCGAGACCGGCGAGCAGTTCCCCCAGCAGCCGCGCGATCAGCTGACGCAGGCGATCCGCGCGGTGTTCGACTCCTGGACCGGGGACCGCGCGGTCGCCTACCGGCGCATCAACCGCAGTCCCGACGACTGGGGCACGGCGGTCAACGTCCAGCAGATGGTGTTCGGCAACAAGGGCGACACGTCGGGCTCAGGCGTCGCCTTCTCCCGCGACGAGGTGACCGGGGCGCCCGAGCCCTCCGGCGACTTCCTGCCCAACGCCCAGGGCGAGGACGTCGTCGCCGGCATCCGCAACACGCTGCCGCTGGCCCGGCTGGCCGAGCTGGACCCGCCGGGCTACCGGGCCCTGCTGGAGAACATGGCCACGCTCGAACGGCACTACCGCGACCTGTGCGACATCGAGTTCACCATCGAGCGCGGCAAGCTCTGGATGCTGCAGACCCGTTCGGGCAAGCGTACCGCCAAGGCGGCGCTCAGGATCGCCGTCGACATGGCGGCCGAAGGACTGATCAGCGGCGAG
>JBBSQG010000378.1:0-3478 GCA_038258125.1 Solirubrobacterales bacterium | reverse complement strand
TGCCGGTCAGCGTCGCCCGGTCGTTCGTGCCGACGCCGAGCTCGGCCAGGTTGCGGCCCCCCGGCCCGTGGGCGTCGAGCATCGCGAGGTAATGCTCGGCGTCGTCGCCGCTGCCCGCCGCGGCGCCGAGCCTCCCCTCGTGGACGGTCAGCACGACGGGCTGCTCGGTGAGGCCGACGAGACCGAGCGAGGAGGTCGCGATCGTCCCCTCGCCGCCGATCGGTGAGATGAAGCCTTCGCCACACGGCAGGTTCCCGAAGGCGCCCGCTGCCCCGAGGTCGCCCTCGTCGGAGATCGCCGCGCGGCCGCGGAGATCGAGCCGGATGTCGGTCCCGTGGGGGCAGGTGACATGCGCCTGGTCGGCCTCGGTGAGCAATGCGGCGACGGCACGGCAGCGCCCGGCGAGCACGTCGAAGTCGGTGCTCATCAGGCGCGCGAGCATGTCGGCGGTCACGCCGGGCAGCGTCGCGCCGCGGGCGCCGGCCTCGCAGGCGCGCTCGCGCGCGCTCGTGTGCGACAGCGATGGCAGGCAGGGCGCGATGAAGACGTCGGCGGCGGCGAACGCGGCGGCCACCGGCGACGGCGGCTCGGTCCCGCGGTCGGGGTTGGGCGGCAGGACCATCAGGACGGCGTCGCCGCCGGCCGCGCGCGCGGCGGCGAGCAGCGCCTCGCCGATCGCCGTGCTGTCGGGATCGGCGACGACGAGCACCGTCTCGTCGGCCCGCACACGCAGGCAGCGCCGTACGACGGTGGTGACGGCCTGCTCGAGCGCGCTCACGGGTAGGTGGTCGCGAGCGCGCCGATCAGCCGCCCGCGAGGACGGCGACCTTGATGCGGCCCGAGCGATCCGAGCGCGTCAGCTGTGCGCTGGCGGTCACGATGCAGCTCTTCGCGCCGCGCACCGGCAGGCTGATCCCGCGCGAGTCAGGCGTGCGCGTGCGGTATTCGTCGCGGCCGATCCGTGCCTGGCGGTCCTTCGTGAAGCAGCCCAGCTGCCAGTTGACGCGGACGGTCTGCTTGGGGGTGGCGTTCACGCGGATCCGGACGACGGTCGGGTTGGTGATCGTGCCGCGCGCCTGTGCCACGGCGAGCCGGCCCTCGCGCCGGGCCTCGTCGAGCAGCCCGCCGTTGCCGCTGACGACGGGCGCCTGCTTCTGGGGGTTGCGCTTGCTGCCAGGCAGCCCGGACGCGTCGCCCTCGGCGAACCCGAGCAACGGATCGGGCTGGTCGGCGTCGTCCCCGCCGGCGAAGATCAAGACGCCACCGCCGACGAGCAGCAGCAAGGCCACGACCCCGGCGATCCCGAGGTACAGCGGCTTGATCGACGTCACCTTCCCGACAAGCTTCTTCAACGCAGTTCCCTTCCATCGTCCTCAGAGGCGGGCCAGATGAGCACCTTACGGCCCTGCGAGCGCAGGCGCGCACATCCAAGCCCCCGGCCCAAGCCACAGCCCGCACCCCGGCTACACTTCGCGCCCCCGCCGGAGTAGCTCAGTCGGTTAGAGCAGCGGAATCATAATCCGCGTGTCGGGGGTTCGAGTCCCTCCTCCGGCACTGGCGAAAGCCCTGCAAAACAGCATCTTCTGAACTCTAGCCCCACGGCGTTTAGGCGCCAATAGGTACCGAATAGGTACCGGATTGGACAGGCCGGACGGCTTTCTTGGCCTGGCACTTGCGGCCGGGTTCGGACCTGTTTCGCGGTCGGGATAGGGCGCGCCGACGGGCGTGCCGACAAGCAGGCGGTGGCCAGCGCGGTCCCCCGTGTGAGCGCACGTCCGCCGCTTGGTCGGGACCTGCAGTTCGCGCGGCGCTCACGTCGGACCTCCAGTCCCCTGTCAATGCCGAACGTGACGGCCCGTCGTAGCGACAGGACGGCGATCTGGCCTCGGATCCTCGTTGTGCAGTGGTGGCGGGCGCGGGCATAGGTCACCCAAGCCAAGCTTGGAGCAAAGAGCCGACGATCCGACGAGCGGATGACGTCTGGAATCGTTCGCGACCCGGCCGGGTCGAACGGACGGTGGCTCACAGCAACACCAGCGGGTCGTATCGCTCCAGCGCGGCCGCGTCACTTCACGCGGCGGACGACGAGTCCAGGCTCGTCGCGCTTGCGCGTATAGGGAACCGTGCGGCGTTTGACGAGCTCGTCCGTCGCCACGCAGACGGACTGTATGCGGTCGTGGCGCGGCTGTGCACCAACGCGCAGGAGGCCGAGGAGGTCACGCAGGAGGCATTTCTTCGCGCGTGGCGGGGGCTGCCGGCCTTCCGGGGCGGTTCGCAGTTCTTTACCTGGCTGTACCGCATCGGCGTCAACGAGGCGCGGCGGCGGTCGGAGCGGTCACGGCGCGGAGCGCTCGTAGTGGCACTGGACGAGCATCGTGCGCGCGAGGCGTGCGACGGCTCGATGCTGCCCGACGACCGCGCCGAGCAGGCTGAACTGCGGCGCGACGTCGATCGCGCGATCGGCGGTCTGCCGGTCGATCATCGCGCGGCGCTCGTGCTGCGCGACATCGAGGGACTGTCCACAGCGCAGGCCGCCGCCGTGCTCGGCTTGCGCGAGGCGGCGTGCAAGAGCCGCCTGCATCGCGCGCGATCTGCGCTGCGACTCGCCTTGGCCGACCACGACCCGCGGCAGGCGACGTCATGATGCCCGCGCACCGGTTCGCGTCGACGCGCCTGTGGGCGTACCGCGACGGCACGCTGCCCGACGGCGAGGCGCGCCATGTGCGCGATCACCTGGCGGGCTGTCTGGAATGTCGCGAATCGCTGGCCGGGCTGACCGCGGTGGCGATGCGCGTGCGGTCCTCCAAACCGCCCGCGCCCGACGGGCTCGCCGAACGCGTCATCGCCCATCTGGACGCGCAGAGCGCAGCGGCCCGCCTGAGCGTGGTCTCAAGTGCAGCCGACGACGTCGTGCGTGGCCGCCGCTCCAGCCGGGCCGCTGTCGCGCGGAGAGTCGCTCGCGAACAGCTGACGCGCACTCTGCCGCTCGCCTTTGTCATCGGTCTGCTGGTGACCCTGCTCAAGGATCTCGGCGCGCTGCTCGCCGACGGGCTGACGCTTCAGACGTGCGCAATCTGCGGAGCGAACTTCGTTGTCGCCTTCGCGGTGCTCAACCTCGGTCTCGTGCTGGCGATTGGGAGCACGACGCTCACTAGACGTCCCAGGTGACGGACGTCTCTTCGGGCTGCTCGCTGCGTGTACCTGTCAATCGGACTTCGCCTGCTCGGCCGGCGGCGGCCCAGCAGCGAGTTGCCACGCTCCGCCGGCGACATTCAGGACGCCGACCGCGCCAACCACAACCGCGTAGGTCGTGGCGTCCACGAAAGCATCCGTGCGCAGGCTGAGCGCAAGGATCGCGCCGGCGCCAACGATCGTCAGCGCCAAGCCCGCCTCGCTGATGGCAAAGCCCCGCACGCGCAATAGCGCCGCCGCCAGGCCCGCGAAACCGACGCCGACGAGGTACACCCCGGCGACATCG
>JBBSQG010000377.1:0-3498 GCA_038258125.1 Solirubrobacterales bacterium | reverse complement strand
CGACCCCGAGCCGCCCGCCGTCGATCCGGCGCAGCTCTACGGGGCCGTGCCGGTCACGCTGCGCAGGGCCTACAACCCGCGCGAGATCATCGCCCGGGTCGTCGACGGCTCGCGCTGGCACGAGTTCAAGGCGCTCTACGCCAAGACGATCGTCTGCGGCTTTGCCCACGTCCACGGCCACCCGGTCGGGATCCTCGCCAACCAGGGCGTGCTGCTCGGCGAGAGCGCGCGCAAGGCGGCGCACTTCGTAGGGCTGTGCGACCAGCGCGGGGTGCCGCTGCTGTTCTTGCAGAACGTCATGGGCTTCATGGTCGGCCGCGACGCCGAGGCCGGCGGGATCGCGCGCGACGGGGCGAAGATGGTCGCCGCGGTCGCGTGCGCGCGGGTGCCGAAGCTCACGGTGATCGTCGGCGGCTCCTACGGGGCGGGCAACTACGGGATGTGCGGCCGCGCCTACGACCCGCGCTTCCTGTGGATGTGGCCGAACGCACGGATCTCGGTCATGGGCGGCGAGCAGGCGGCGACGGTGCTGAGCGCGGTGGCGTCCGACCGCGACCCGGCACAGGTCGAGGCGCTGCGCGAGCGCACCCGCGCGCTGTACGAGGTGCAGGGCCACCCATACCACGCCACCGCGCGCCTGTGGGACGACGGCATCATCGACCCGCTGGACACGCGCGAGGTCGTCGGCCACGCGCTGTCGATCTGCGCGAACGCACCGCTCGGCGAGCTCGCGCGGCCGGTCTTCCGGATGTAGCACCGGCGATGGTAGATTTCTGCCATGCGAACGAAGATCGACAAAGCCGGGCGGATCGTGGTGCCGAAGGCATTGCGCGACGCGCTCGGGATGCATGCGGGCGCGGCGCTTGACATCGCTGCAGTCGATGGTGCACTCGAGATCCGCCCGGCGCCAACTCGGGTGCGCTTGGAGGAGCACGACGGGGTACTGGTCGCGGTGCCCGAGCGGCCGCTGCCCCCGCTGACGGTCGAGCAGGTGCGCACTACGCTCGAGCAGGCTCGTAGGTGAGGGTCGTAGACACGAGCGTCGCGATAGCGGCGTTCGCCAGCTGGCATGAGCAGCACGAGCCCGCTCGCCTGGCCGTGTCGTCCCGGCCAGCCGTGGCCGCACACAGCGCGCTGGAGGCGTACTCGGTGCTCACCCGGCTGCCCGAGCCTCATCGGGTCGCCGCGGATGTCGCGGCGACGTTTCTCCGAGCGGCGTTCGACCGCCCGCTCACGCTGGACGCCTCGCGTCAGGAGGGCCTGGTGACGCGGCTGGCCGAGGCGGGCATCCAGGGAGGAGCGGTCTACGACGCGCTCATCGCCGTGACCGCGGAGTGCCACGATGCGACGATCATCACGCTCGACGCTCGTGCGGCTCGAACGTATGAGCGTTGTGGCGTGACGTTCGAGCTACTGGCCGCGGCCTGACCGCCCGCGACGGCAATCGATGGTGGAGCCGATCGTCACCGGCGGATCGGGGGTCGCATGCGCCCCGAATCCGCCATTCGCAGACGGGCGCGATCAGATCTGTGCGAGCACAACCATGAGCCACGCCGCGATCGCGTCGGCGACCGCGACCGGGTCGGCCTTCAGCCCGTGGTCGCCGCGGACGACGACGACCGAGCGCGCGCGCTCGGGATCGGGTTCGGGGATCCCGAAGCGGTCGCTGGAGCCCTGCACGACGAGCACCGAGACGCCGGTCTCGTCGAGCTCCTCCTGGCGCGACACGCCCGACGGCGTGAGGAGCGGGAAGGCGAGGCACAGCACGGCGATCGCGCCGGTCGCCGCCGCGGTCCGGCAGCCCACACGCGCGCCCGACGAGCGCCCGCCGACGATCAGCGGCAGGTTCGCCAGCGGCCCCATCGCGAGCTGCTGCACGATCGACGTCCAGGCAGCGTCGAGCACGGGCGCGCGCGGCGGCGAGCGGCGTCCGGCGACACGGTAGGGCTGCTCGACGAGCGCCACGCTGACGCCGTGGTCGCGGGCGACCTTCGTCGCGGCGACGAGGTCACGCGCCGCGACGCCGCCACCCGCTCCGTGGCCGAGCACGAGCGCGGCGATCGGCTCGGCCGCCGGGTGCAGATGCACGCGCGCGCCGCCCTGCGGGGTATCGATGGCGATGACGGTTACGGCGTCCTCAGCTCCAGTCGGCCCAGCGGTTGGGTGATGGTCGTCATGGTCGATCATCTTGGCGGACCGGCGCCGCGCGTCACTACGATGCCCGCCGATGTTTCTCGACCGTCGTGTCCTCTTCTTCGGCGACTCGTTCGTCGCCGGTGCCGGCGACCCCACCGGGCTGGGCTGGGTCGGCCGCGTCGTGGCCGCCTCCCACGAGGCGGGCCTGCCACTGACGCCCTACAACCTCGGCGTGCGGGGCGACACGTCGGCCGAGGTCGCGGCGCGCTACCAGGCCGAGGAGGCCGCCCGCACGCAGAATCCCGCGGCTGGCTACGGCGTCGTGCTCGCGTGTGGCGCCAACGACATGACCGAGGTCGACAAGCGCCTGCGCGTCCCGCCCGGCGTGGCCGTCCGTACGCTCAACCGGCTCCTCGAGGAGGCGGAGGCGAGCGGGCACAGCGTGTTCCTCGTCGGCCCGCCGCCGGTCGGCGACCGCGAGCAGGACGAGCGCATCCGCGAGCTCTCCAACCAGCTGGCCCACGTCGCCGCCCACCGTAGCGTCCCGTTCGTCGAAGCGGCCAAGCCGCTCAGCGGGCATGACGGCTGGCGCAGCGAGGCGGCCGCCAACGACGGCTCGCATCCGGGCGCTGCGGGCTACGCGGCGCTCGCCGATCTCGTGCTGACGGGCGGCTGGATCGACTGGCTCGAGCGGCTGACCGAATAGGTCCGCGCCCGGATCGCCTGCGAACCCAAGCGCGAACACGGTCCCGCTCGAGCTCGGCACCACGCGCCCGGAACCGGTCGCCGATCACGGCAGCGCGGCGAGCAGCCGATCGATGTCGGAGTGGTCGTTCCAGGCGCCGACGGAAGCTCGCAGCAGCCCGGTGCCGGGCAGGTCGCGGACGATCACGCCGGCCTCGGCCAGCCGCGTTCGCGTCGTCGCGGCGTCGGGGTCCTGCCAGGAGACGAGCGTCGTGCGGCCACGGGGCGCGACCTCGCGGCCCTGCTTGGTCAGCGCGCCAGCCAGATCGCTGGCCAGCGTGGCGGCGCGCTCGTGGACGGCGGGCCAGCCGGCGTCGCGCAGCACGGTGAGGGAGGCGAGCGCGGCGGCGGTGGACTCGGCGCTCTGAGCGGCGGCGTCGTGCCGCGCCGCGTCGGCGCGCTGCACCGCGTCGAAGCCCGCGCCTGGGTCCTCGAGGTTGATGTACGTCGGCCCCGCGGCGGGCAGCCGATCGCTCCACTGCGGGTCGATCCACAGCATGCCGCTGCCGACCGGGCCGCACAGCCACTTCTGGCCGGAACCGGCGTAGAACGTGCAGCCCAGGGTGCTCACGTCGATCGGCACGGCGCCGACGCCCTGGGCACCGTCGAGAAGCACGG
>JBBSQG010000376.1:0-3526 GCA_038258125.1 Solirubrobacterales bacterium | reverse complement strand
CTGACGGCGCTGGACTCCGCCCACACGGCGCTCGCGCTGGGCTGTCCGACGCTGCTCGTCCCCCGCATGTCCTCCAGCGACCTGCGCGCCCGCCACCGCGGACTGAGCCACCACACGCGCACGGTGCTCGACCTGCTGCTGGCCCCGGTCGTGGTCGCGCTGCCCGACGACGCCGAAGCGCCCGCCGACGACCGTCACGACTGGCGGGCGTTCGCCACGAACCTCGCCGGATACACGGCCAGCGGCCTGCCGACGCGCTCGATGGGCCGCGAGGACCCGCTGTTCTTCGCCGCCGCGCTCGCCGCCGGCGGCGCACTCGCCGAGCTGACATGAGCCCCCCACCGAAGATCGAGCCGCTCGGCGGCGACACCGCATACGCGTCCAGCCAGTTCAGCGTCCGCGTCGAGCGCTTCCGCCACGCCGACGGCGAGATCGTCGAGCGCGACATCGTGCGCCGGATGGACGCGGCGGCGATCGTCGCCCACGACGACACGCATGTCTGGCTCGTGCGCCAGCCGCGCGAGGCGCTCCTGCGCTACACGCTGGAGATCCCGGCGGGCAAGCTCGACGTGGCGGGCGAGACGCCGCTGCAGACCGCCCAGCGCGAGCTCGCCGAGGAGGTCGGCCGCGCCGCCGACGACTGGCACGAGCTCCTCGTCTACCACGCCTCGACGGGCTACACCGACGAGCTCGTGCACGTCTTCGCCGCCACCGGGCTGAAGCCGTCCGACGTCGCCGCCGACCCAGGCGAGCGGATCGAGATCGTGCGCTGGCCGCTGGACGATCTCGACGGCGCGCTGGCGGCGACGACCGACGCCAAGACGGTCATCGGGCTGCAGTGGCTGCGCGCGCACCTCACCGCGTAGCGCCCTGAGCGCGCACGCGACGTTGCACCGGAATGGACCCCGCATCCGGCGGCGAAATCCGTCCGCATGGCCGTCGCCCAGACTCATCCCGCCACACGCCCGTTCGAGCATCACGTGCTCGACTTCCTCGCGTATCTCGAGTTCGAGCGCGGCCTGTCGCGCAACACGCTGGAGGCCTACCGCTCCGACCTGCTGCAGTTCGGCACGTTCCTGCACGGCAACGGGCTCGACGCGACGACGCTCGGTCATGCCGAGCTGGCCCGCTTTCTCTCCGAGCTGACCGCCGGCGGGCCGCAGCGCCCGCCTGTCGCGCCGGCGACGATCCAGCGCAAGACCGCCTGCCTGCGCTCGTTCTACCGCCATCTGCGGCGCGAGGAGATCATCGATCACGACCCGACGGCCGAGCTGCGCGCACCGCGCAAGCGCCAGAAGCTGCCGCAGGTCCTCAGCCGCGACGAGGTCGCGAAGCTGCTCGCCGCGCCGCGCGGCGACGCGCCCGCCGCGCTGCGCGACCGAGCGATGCTCGAGCTGATGTACGCCTGCGGGCTGCGGGCCAGCGAGGCCGTCGACCTGACCGTTGGCAGCGTCGACCTGCGCTCCGGCGTCGTGCGCGCCCGTGGCAAGGGCTCCAAGGAGCGGCTGATCCCGATCGGCCGCCAGGCGATCCTCGCCGCCCGCGTCTACCTCGAGCACGGCCGCCCGAAGCTCGTCGGCCTGCACGAGGAGCGCCACCTGTTCGTCAACCACCGCGGCACCGGGCTCACCCGTCAGGGCCTCTACAAGATCGTCCAGCGCCACGCGGCCAGCGCCGGCCTGGCGGGACGGATGAGCCCGCACACCCTGCGCCACACGTTTGCCACCCATCTGCTGGCCGGCGGCTGCGACCTGCGCTCGCTGCAGGAGATGCTCGGCCACGCCGACGTCGCGACGACCCAGATCTACACGCACCTCTCCGCCGACCGGCTGAAGGACGTCTACTTCCGGGCGCATCCGCGGGCTGGTGCGGGTTCCTCTCCCGCCAGTTGACAGAATGCGCGGGTGCGACGCGCCCTGCTCCCTCTCGCCGCGGCCCTGCTCGTCGCGGGCTGCGGCAACGACCGCACCCCGGTTCCCGAGACCGGGATCATCCCTGCGCCGAAGGGCTTTCGCGACGCGCCGTACCTCGCCCAGGGGGTGACGTTCCGCGCGCCGACGAACTGGCGCATCGTGCCCGGCGAGGGAACCCAGCTGGCGACGGTTGCGATCGGCGACGCGCAGGTCGGCATCTGGCGGTATGAGCGCAGCGAGCCGCTGCCGGAGAACCGCGCCCAGCTCAACGCCGCGCGCCAGGCGCTCGTGGCCCAGATCGAGAACCGTGACCCGACGTTCAAGCTCACCTCGACGCGGCTGGTGATCAAGCCCGGGATCCGCGCTGTCGAGGTCATCGGCCTCGGCACGAACCTGACGAACAAGACGGTCCAGCGCTCGATGCGCTCATTGCACGCGTACGGCAACGGCGCCGAGGTGGTCATGGACGCGTTCGCGCCGCCGAAGGAGTTCGCCCGCATCGACGAGCAGACCTTCGGCCCGATGACCCGCTCGCTGAAGCTGCCCAAGCCGAAGACCCCGTGACTCGGCGGGCGTGCGACGGCGGCGGTGCGGTCGCGACGCGCCTGGTTGCCGGCGCATCGTTCGTCTGAGCCGCCGCGCTCTACGCTGCAGCGGCGATGCCCGAGCTGCCCGAGGTCGAGACGATCCGACGCCGCCTCGCGCCGCTCGTCGAGGGCCGCTCGCTGCGGGCGTTGGACATCCTCGACGCGAAGTGGTGCGCCCCGCTCCGAGCGGGAGCGTTGGTCGACGCGCTCCAGGGTCGGGTGGTCGAACGCCTCGGCCGGCGCGGCAAGTACCTGATCTGGGAGGCCTGCGACGAGGTCTACCTGCTGCTGCACCTGCGCATGACCGGCACGGTGCTGTACGACCCGCCGGCCGCGACGACGCGCTACACCCGCGTGCGGTTCGAACTCGGCGACGGGCATGTCCTGCACTTCTGCGACCCGCGCCGCTTCGGCACCGGCGAGCTCGTGCTCGGCGCGCCCGCGCTGGAGGCGTTCCTCGCAGCGCGGCTCGGCGTCGAGCCGCTCGGGCCCGAGTTCACGACCGAGCATCTGTACCTGCAGACGCGCAGGCGGCGCACGCCGATCAAGGCGCTGCTGCTCGACCAGCGGCGGGTCGCGGGGATTGGGAACATCTACGCCAACGAGGCGCTGTTTCGTGCCCGCATCCACCCGCTGCGTGCGGCGGGGACGCTCAAGCGCCCGCAGGTCGCGGCGCTGCGCGACGCTGTCGTCGCGTCGCTCCATGACGGGCTCGACGCCGGCGGCGCGACGATCGACGACTTCCGCCACCCCGACGGCGTCAAGGGCGCGTTTCAGAACGAGTTTCTCGTCCACAGCCGGGCGGGCGAGCCGTGCACGGTCTGCGGCACCCCGGTGCGCAAGTTCATCGCGGCGGGTCGGGGGACGTACGCGTGCGAGTCCTGCCAGACGCGCCCACGGGCCGCGCGGGCGACGAACCCTGGCGCGTAGATGTCCACTACAGGCTGTCGCAAAACTCTGCTCGGGCGGGGGCTGTTCGGGGCGGTATGGCGACGGCTGGGGGCGGGCGGTGTCGGGTGGCCGTTT
>JBBSQG010000375.1:0-3548 GCA_038258125.1 Solirubrobacterales bacterium | reverse complement strand
GTACCGCCGTCGTGGCCGGCGATCAGGACGTGGTCGGCGTTGGCCTTCGCGACGCCGGCGGCGACGGTGCCGACGCCGACCTCGGAGACGAGCTTGACCGAGACGTGCGCCGTCGGGTTGGAGCAGCGCAGGTCGTAGATGAGCTGCTTGAGGTCCTCGATCGAGTAGATGTCATGGTGCGGCGGCGGCGAGATCAGCCCGACGCCGGGCGTCGTGTGGCGCACGCCGCCGATGTAGTCGTCGACCTTGTGGCCGGGCAGCTGGCCGCCCTCGCCGGGCTTGGCGCCCTGGGCCATCTTGATCTGCAGCTGGTCGGCGTTGACGAGGTAGTGGATCGTCACGCCGAAGCGCCCGCTGGCGACCTGCTTGATCGCCGAGCGACGCAGGTCGCCGTTGGCGTCAGGCGTGAAGCGCACCGGATCCTCGCCGCCCTCGCCGGTGTTGGACTTGCCGCCGAGGCGGTTCATCGCGATCGCCAGGGTCTCGTGCGACTCGCGCGAGATCGAGCCGAGCGACATCGCGCCGGTGGCGAAGCGCTTGACGATCTCCTTGGCGGCTTCCACCTCCTCAAGCGGCACGGGCTCGATGCCGTCGGTCTTGAACTTCATGAGCCCGCGCAGCGTCGCCTTGCGCGACGCCTCGTCGTTGATCAGCGCGGCGTACTCGCGGTATTTCGCCAGCGCGTCGCCGTTGCTGGCGTCT
This sequence comes from Solirubrobacterales bacterium, assembly GCA_038258125.1. Taxonomy (GTDB): domain Bacteria; phylum Actinomycetota; class Thermoleophilia; order Solirubrobacterales; family Solirubrobacteraceae; genus CADCVQ01. The sequence continues at coordinate 2,846 of JBBSQG010000375.1, read as the reverse complement.
GCCCGCACGGAGTGCTGCAGCAGCGCGATCGACTCCGGGTTCCACTGGTGGTACTCGCCGTCGCGGCGCCAGGCGTAGACGCCGCCGACGGGCAGCAGCTGCTCGTGGTCGGTCGGGTAGGCGGCGGCGTGGCGGTCGAGCGTCTCCAGGCCGAGCACCTCCAGGCCGATGCCGCCGATCCGCGACGCGGTCCCCGTGAAGTGACGGTCGATGAGATCCTTCTCCAGGCCGACGGCCTCGAAGATCTGCGCGCCGCAGTAGGACTGCGTCGTCGAGATCCCCATCTTGGAGATCGTCTTCAGCAAGCCCTTGCCGATCGCCTTGACGATGTTGCGCTCGGCCTTGTCGGGGTCGTCGATGCCCTTGATGCGCCCCTCGGCGACCATCTCGCCGACGGTGTCGAGCAGCAGGTAGGGGTTGATCGCCTCGCAGCCGTAGCCGATCAGCGTCGCCATGTGGTGGACCTCGCGCGGCTCGCCGGACTCGAGCACGAAGCCGGTCTGCAGCCGCGTGCCCTCGCGCACGAGATGCTCGTGCACCGCGGCGACGGCAAGCAGCGACGGGATCGCGACGCGCTTGGGCCCGACCTGGCGGTCGGACAGGATCAGCACGCTGACCCCGGCGGCAACGGCATCGTGGGCGTCGTCGCAGAGCTTGGCCAGCGCCTTGCGCATCCCGGAGGCGCCGTCGGTGATCGGCCACGTGATGTCCAGCGTGTGCGCGCGGAAGATCTCGTCGTGGACCATGCGCAGCGTCTCGAGCTCGTGGTTGCGCAGGATCGGCTGGTCGAGGATCAGCTTGTGGGCGTGCTCGGGCGTCTCGGCGAGGAGGTTCTTCTCGCCGCCGATGCCGGTCGCCAGCGACATGACGATCGACTCGCGGATCGGGTCGATCGGCGGGTTGGTGACCTGTGCGAAGAGCTGCTTGAAGTAGGAGAACAGCGGCGGGCGGCGGTCCGACAGGACGGCGAGCGCGTTGTCGTTGCCCATCGAGCCGATCGGCTCGGCGCCGGTCGCGGCCATCGGGGCGATCAGCACGCGCAGGTCCTCCTGCGTGTAGCCGAAGGCGAGCTGGCGCAGCTTCGTCGGCTGCAGGCCGGTCATCGTCACGTGCGCCTCGGCGAGGTCGTCGAAGTGGATCGTGTTGCGCTCGAACCACTCACCGTAGGGGCGCTGGGTGGCGACCTCGCGCTTGACGTCCTCGTCCTCGACGATGCGGTGGCGCTCGAGGTCGACGAGGAACAGCTTGCCCGGCTGCAGGCGCCCGAGGCGCTTGATCTCGCTGGTCTTGATCGGCAGCAGGCCGGCCTCGGAGCCGAGCACGACGAGGCCGTCGTGCGTCTCGACCCAGCGGCCGGGGCGCAGCCCGTTGCGATCCAGCGTGGCACCGACGATCGAGCCGTTCGTGAAGGCGACCGCCGCGGGGCCGTCCCACGGCTCCATGACACAGGAGTGGAAGGCGTAGAAGCCCTTGAGATGATCGGGTAGGTCTGCCCTGTCTTGGAAGGCCTCGGGGATCATCATCATGATCGCGTGCGGCAGCGAGCGGCCGGCCAGCATGAGCAGCTCGAGCACGTTGTCGAACGTCGCCGTGTCGGAGTTGCCCGGCACGACGATCGGCATGATCTTCTGAAGGTCCAGGCCGAACAGCTTGGAGGAGAGCTGGGACTCGCGGGCGCGCATCCAGTTGACGTTGCCCATCAGCGTGTTGATCTCGCCGTTGTGAGCGATCACGCGGTAGGGGTGCGCGAGCGGCCAGCTCGGGAACGTGTTCGTCGAGAAGCGCGAGTGCACGAGCGCCATCGCGCTGGCCATCTTCGGGTGGCTGAGATCCGGGAAGAAGCCGCGCACCTGGTCGGGGATCAGCATTCCCTTGTAGACGATCGTGCGTGAGGAGAAGGAGGCGATGTACAGATCCGGGCCGGCCGCCAGCTCGCAGATGCGGCGGATCACGTAGAGCTTGCGCTCGAAGGCGTCCTGGTCGTTGTCGAAGCCGGCGCCCGCCTCGACGATGAGCTGGCGCATGACCGGCCGCGTCTCGTCGGCGGTCGCGCCGACGTGGTCTGTGTCAACGGGGATGTCGCGCCAGCCGAGCACGCGCTGGCCCTCGACGCGGACGTTGAGCTCGAGCATCGCCTCGAGCTTTGCGCGGCGCTCGGCGTCGGTCGGCAGGAAGCAGACCGCGACGCCGTAGCGGCCGCGGTCGGGGAGCTCGAAGTCGACGTTGGCCCGAAAGAACGCATCGGGCATCTGCATGAGGATCCCGGCGCCGTCGCCGGTGCACGCGTCGGCGCCCGTGGCGCCGCGGTGCTCGAGGTTCTCGACGGCCTTCAGGCCCTTGTCGACGACCTCGTGCGAGGGGACGTTGTCCAGGCGGGCGACGAGTGCCACGCCACAGGCATCGTGCTCGTAGCGCGGGTCGTAGAGGCCAGCGGCCTGTGCGGGCGGGGTCTTCACGGTCATAGGAGTGCCTCCAGAAGGCGGCGCATGGCACTGTGAGGCGGAGCCGAAAAGGTTAGCAGCGGCTAAACGCCCAATCGGCACCGACCCGTGGCTCCCGCCCGGGGCGGCGCGTCGCTGGGAGACTGCGGCGCAATGGACCGCGCCGCGCGACCCGTGACCATCCTCTCGACCGGCGGCACGATCGCTATGGCCGGCGCGCGCGCCACGCCGGCGCTCGGGGTCGATGCGCTGGTGGCGACGGTCCCGGCCCTCGCCGGCCTGCCCGGTCTTCGCGCGCGCGAACTCATGGCGCTGCCCGGCGCGCACCTGACCACCGGCGATGCGCTGGCGATCGCGCGCGCCGCCGTGGCCGAGACGCAGGCCGGCCGCGGCGTCGTCATCACG
>JBBSQG010000374.1:0-3578 GCA_038258125.1 Solirubrobacterales bacterium | reverse complement strand
GCGGCCGCGCGGCGAACTCCCCCCCCCCGGCGCGCGCGCCGCCCGGGCCGCCCGTAGCGGCCAGCGGCTCCCGCAGGAACGGTTGCGAGCGGGCCCGCGGGCCGACGATCGCGCGCGCGCCCTCCAGCGCAACCCGATCAAAGCCCCACGACCGCCCGCCCTCGATCTGGCCCGCAGCAAAGTTGCGCGGATCAAATGGCTGCAGCGGGTGGCGCACGACGACCTGCGACCGTGCCTCACCCGGGCCCTCGACCCGCACGGTCCGATCGACGACATCGAGCAGCTCCCCGACCGGCACCGCCGGCGGCCGCGGCGCGTTCGTGCGCTCGTCGTTGCCGGTATAGGTGACGATCAGCCGGTCGGTCGCCGCCAGCAGCGCGTCGAGCAGCATCTGGCGATCCTCGGTGCGCGCGTCGCGGTCCCCGATGTGCGGGTCGGCCAGCATGAGATCGTCGCCGTCGCGGTGGGCCTTGCGGGGGAACGCGCCGTCGTCGAGGCCGAGCAGGCAGACGACGCGATGCGGGACCGAGCGCATCGGCACAAGGGTGCAGATCGTCAGATGACCGGTGCGGAAGTTCGCGCGCGTCGGGCGCCCCCGCAGCCGCTCGGCGAACAGCGCGCGCACCTCGGGGGCCAGCAGCGGCGTGGCGGCCGCGCGGCCGCCGGCGCACGCCTGCTCGGCGACGTCATCGAGCAGCCGCTGCAGCTCCGCCCGCTGCCAGCCGTCGCGCGCGCCGGTCGTCGTCAGCGCATCGGCGGCCTCGCCGATCGCCGCGGCCCACCCCGCGACGGACTTCGCACCGCTCAGCGCATCGATGGCCGCCCCCAGCCGGTCCACCAATTCGGCGAACCGCCCGGCGAGATCGATCGCCCCGCTCTCGACGTCGTCCATCGGCAGCACGCCCTCGTACAGGCGGTGCCCGTCCTCGGTCATCGCCACGCCGACGAGCAGCCGGTCCAGGCCCGCCCGCCACGTCCCGGCGGTGAGCGAGTCGAGCTTGAACGGCGCCCGGTGCGCGGCATCCAGACCCCAGCGCACGCCGCCGTCGGCGATCCACTCCTGGATCCGCGTGAGGTCGTCGTCATCAAAGCCGAAGCGCCGCCGGACCGGGTCGCGGTCGGCGAGGTCGAGCACCTGCGACGCGGTCAGCCGCGCGCCCGCGAGCTCGAGCAACTGCGCGGCGACGCCCAGCACCGGGTTGGTCTGGCGCAGCGCGCGGTCAGCGAGCCGCACGCGCAGGTCCGGCAGGCCGGTGTCGGCCGTCGCCTCGTCGTCCTCCTCCAGCAGCGCGCCGATGCCAAACGTCGCGTGGATCAGCGGCGCGAACGCCTCGATGTCGGGGCACATGACGATCACGTCGCGCGGCTCGAGGCTCGGGTCGTCGCCCAGTAGGTGGAGGATCGCGTCGCGCGCCACCTCGACCTGGCGGGCGCGCCCGTGGCAGGCATGCACCTGCACGCTGCGGTCGTCGGACGGCAGGACCGGGCGCGCGTCGTCGGCGTCCGGCAACGGCTCGCCCGGCGGGGCGCGGTCGGCGCGCACATCGGCCTGGATCTGAGCCAGCAGCGTCGCACCGTCTTGTGCCACCGGGTGGTGGTGGTCGACACGATCAGCAGCGTCGCATCCCACGACGAGCTGCAGCTCGCGCGCGTCCTGGCCCCACGAGGCGAGCAGGCGGTTGGCGGGGAGCGTCGCCGTCACGTCATCCGCGCGGCGCACGATCGGCGCCGTGCCCGCTCGCGACGATGCGATCTCCTCCCACAACACGGGCGACGGATGCAGCCCAAACAGGTGGACATCCCGCCCCACCGCCAGTGCCCGCAGCACCGCGAGGCGCCCGGCCGGCAGCCGCGTCAGACCGAACAGCGACAGCCGCGGCGGCAACTTGACGAGCTCGGGCTCTGAGCGCAGCCGCGAGCATGCGTCCTCCAACCGCTCGGCCGGCCCCCCGATGCCGACGCGCTCACGCAGGCGCCGCCACAGCCAGGCCTGCCACAGCGCCTCGTCGTCCAACGCGCCGCCGGCGCCATCGACGTCCTCGCCCCGCGCCCACGCGCGGACCATCTCCGGCCGGTGCAGCGCGTAGCGATCAAACAGCTCCCCGATGTGGCGCACCGTGCTCAGCCGCCGCGCCCGCCGTGAGTCGTCGAGTGACTCATCGCCGGCACCCAGATGCGCCGCCAGACTGGCCAGCCACGGCTCACCGAGGCACTCCTCGACGACGTCGAGCAGCGGCCACACGACGTGCTCGACGAGCCATGGGTCGGCGTCGGGGGCGATCCCCGAGGCCGCCGCCACCGCGTCCGCCGCCAACCGACCCGGCGACGGGAACTCGACGTTTGCGCAGACCCCGTCCTCGCGACCGGGCGTGGTGCCGAGGAAGCCCGACAGGCGCTGGGTCAGCCAGCGCTCCATCCCGCGCGTCGGCACGGCGATGACCTCGGCCGCGAACGGATCGGCGAGCGGCGCGCGCAGCAGCCCGCCCAGCGCGTCGATCAGACCGTCCGCGCGCTCAGCGCGGTGGACGTGCAGCACGCCCCCAGTATCGCGACCGCGGCGCGCATTCAGGGGCCTGACCGTCCGGAAAGCGCAGACCCCTGCCCAGCCGCCAACGCCAGGCGCTCCCGCCGCGCGCATTTCGGGGTCTGAAGCCCCGGAATGCGCAGACCCCTGCGCTGCCGCCGGCGCCGAACGCCGGCAGCTACCCGCGCAGCGGGCCGCCCAGCTCGGCGCGCAGCGTGGCGATCTCCGTCACGACGGCGCCGACGTACGCCTGCTTGAGCAAATTGATGTCGTCGAGTAGGTCGGCCATGTAGCTCGGATCCGATCCCAGGCCCTCCAGGCCGGCCAGCGCGCGCTCGGCGTGGAGCAGGCACAGGTCGGCACGGATCTTCGCGGCGGTGAGGGTGGCTTCGGTCTGCATACGCATGGCTCGCTCAACCTGTTGGCGTGAGGAACGACGGAACATCGTTCAGCATGCACGCCCCTGGTCGGCTGCAAACGCCGCCCCTCACGAAGTTCTCACGCGTGCACGCCGCTGCGGCGTAGGCTCGCCCTCGTGAACCGCGGGCAGAACGTCGGCGGCGCGGCGGGCTGAGCTGGCCGCGCGGATCTCGTGCGCCCGCCGCGCGCCACCATGAGGGCGTGCCCGCGCTGACCCCAGGCGAGCTGCTCGGCGGCTGCCGCGTCGAGGGCGTCATCGCCCGAGGCGGGATGGGCGTCGTCTACCGCGCCGTGCAGCTCGACCTGCGCCGTCCCGTCGCGCTGAAGGTCATCACCGCCGATCGCGCCGGCGATCCCGAGTTCCGCGAGCGCTTCGAGCGCGAGTCGCGGATGGCGGCGGCGATCGACCATCCGAACATCGTGCCGATCTACGCCGCGGGCGAAGACGGGGGCGCGCTGTACATCGTCATGCGCTACGTCCCGGGCACCGACCTGCACGCGCTCATCAAGCGCCGCGGCCGCCTCCCCGCAGCCCGCGCGGCGGCGATCGTCGCCCAGGTCGCCTCGGCGCTCGACGTCGCGCACGCCGCCGGCCTCGTGCACCGCGACGTCAAGCCCGCCAACGTCCTGCTCG
>JBBSQG010000373.1:0-3585 GCA_038258125.1 Solirubrobacterales bacterium | reverse complement strand
CTCGGCGTCGTCGAGGCGACCCTCGGCACTCAGCAGCCGCACCACCTCGTCGACGAAGAACGGGTTGCCCTCGGTCGCGACATGGATCGCGTGCACGACCTGGTCGGGCGGGCGGCGGCCGGCGACGCGCTCTACGACCTCGGCGACGTCGCGCTCGCGCAGCCCGCGCAGCGGCAGCCGCTGGCCGTGGCGGATGATGTCGCCGAGCGTCGCGGCGAGCTGTGGATCGAGGCGGGCCTCGACCTCGCGGTAGGTGCCGATGACGAGGATCGGCGAGTCGCGCACATGGACGGCGAGGAAGCCGAGCAGCAGCAGCGACGGGTGATCGGCGCCGTGCAGGTCGTCGAGGATGATCACGAGCGGGCTCTGCCCGGCGGCGGCGCGCAGGAGCGAGGTGATCGCGTCGAAGAGCTGAAAGCGGGCCGCGTCGGACTCGCGCGAACCGGCCGCCGCAGCCGCCGCGGCGGGGCCGCGCTCGGCCTCCAGCGGCAGGCGCTCGGGCGCGTGCGCCAGGCCGGGGATCAGGCGCGTCAGGCGGGTGGTGGCCTCGGGGCCCAGCGCGGCGAGCGGCTCGACGATGTCGCGCTCGGCGGCGAGGCGGCGCAGGATCCGCAGCCAGGGCCAGTACGAGGGCGCGCCGCCGCCGTCCCAGGCGCGGCCCCAGAGGACGGTCGCCCCGGCCGCGACGGCCTCCGAGCCGATGGCGTCGGCCAGCGCCGTCTTGCCGACCCCCGGATCGCCGGCGACCATGAACAGGCGACCGTGTCCGCCGAGGGCGGCATCGAGGCCGAGTCGCAGCTCCGAGAGCTCACGCTCGCGCCCGACCAGCGTCCCCGTCACCTGCGCCACGAGGAAAGTGTAGGTCGGTTGGCTAGCGGCGCCGGGCGAAGATCTCGACGGGCTTGCGCACCCACGGCGTACGGCGCTTGGAGGTCGCGCGCGCGTACCGGCGTCGGGTGTCGAACTGCATGACCCAGACGCCCTTGGAGGCGCTGAACGGGAACAGGCGGTGGCGCCTGGTCCGCTTGATCGTGCCGCAGTTACCGGTCGCCGTGCCGAGCTTGATCGTGCGCGCCGCCTTGCCATTGGGTCGGACGTAGTGCAGGTAGACGGGGGAGCGGCGCTTGACGAGGCCGAAGCCGTTGATCGAGAAGCGCACCTTCAGCGTCGACGGGTTGCCGCTCCGCGGTAGGAAGCTCGCGAAGATCCGCGTCGAGCGGTAGGTCGTCCGGGCGATCGTCGCGATATCCGTCGCGCTGAGCTCGTAGAGCCGCTCGCGCACGTTCTTGGGCAGCTCCGGCGTCTGCACCTTGTTGCGAAACGCGCCGTCGGCGTCGGTCTGGGTGCTCCCGAGGATCTTGTCGTCACGCAGGATCGTGACGATGCTGTCCGGCGCGAAGCCGGTCCCGCTGATGACGACGTCCTGCGTCTCCTGATAGCAGCGCGTGTCGGTCGTGATCGCGGCGGCGGACGCGCCGACAGCGGCACTGAGAAACGCGGCGACCGTTGCCAGCACCATGGTCGCAATCCGTTGCATCTCCGCTCGACCGTACTCGATCGGCGGGCGTCTTTGCGCGGGTTGCCACGATCTGGGATACAACGGTCCCACCAGCCCGCGATCGCTTTCGATGGAGGCGCAATGCCCACCTATCTCATGCTCTCGACGCTCACGCCCGACGGCGTCCAGACGGTCAAGAACAACCCGCAGCGCATCAAGGAGGTCAACCGCGAGGTCGAGCAGCTCGGCGCGAGCGTCAAGGCCCAGTGGAGCACGCTCGGACGCTTCGACTTCGTGTCGATCGTCGAGGCGCCGGACGAGCTGACGATGGCGCGGGTGTCGCTCGAGCTGGGGTCGCGCGGTACCTCGCATTACGAGACGCTGCCGGCGATCCCGATCGACGATTTCATCGCGGCGATCTAGGAGCCTCGACCGAGCGCCAGCGTAGGCCGTAGGCCGTAGGCCGTAGGCCGTAGGCCGTAGGCCGTAGGCCGTGCTACGGTGTCGCACATGCGTTCGGTCTCCATTCGCGAGCTGCGCAACCACACCGCCGACGTCATCGCGTCGGTGGAGGCAGGCGAGCGCGTCGTGCTCACCAGCAACGGGCGCCCGATCGCGGACGTCGTGCCCCACGCGCAGCGGTCGCGATGGATACCCGGCGACTCGATCCTGCGCGCCCTCGCCGAAGGCGCCGCCGCGGATCGCGGGCTGCGCGCGGATCTCGACGCTGTGCTCGGCGGGAGCACGGACGACCTCGCGTGAACGACCATCCTCGGGGCCTGCTCGATACGTCGTTCTTCGTCGCGTTCGAGCGGCCCAGAGCGCCGCGCGCGGCGCCGCAGCTCGGAGCGGTATCGGCGATCACCCTCGCCGAGCTGACGACCGGCGTGCGGGTGGCCAGCAGCGCGCAGGCGCGACTGCGCAGGCAGCAGACCCTCATGCTCGCGGAGCGCTTCGATCCCCTTCCGTTTGACGCGCGCTGCGCGGACGCGTACGCGACCGTTGCCCAGGCCGTCCGCGGGGCCGGCGGACGCGGGCGCCAGTTCCCCGCGGCGATCGCCGCGACCGCGCTCGCCAACCACATCCCCGTGTTCACGCAGGACGCCGACGACTTCGGCCTCATGGAGCGCGTCGTCGACGGGCTGACGGTGGTGTTCGTCTGATGTCCGTCCGGGTCCTCGTCGTCGGCGCGGGCGGCCGCGAGCACGCGCTCGTGCGCGCGCTGAAGCGCTCCGCCGCGGCGCCGGAGCTGCTCTGCGCTCCGGGCAACCCCGGTATCGCCGCCGATGCGCGCCTGCTCCCGATCGCCGTCGACGACATCGCCGGCCTCGCGAATGCCGCGCAGTCGGAGGGTTGCGATCTCGTCGTCATCGGCCCCGAGGTCCCGCTCGTCGCCGGCCTCGCCGACGAGCTGGCGGCGCGTGGCATCGCCGCGTTCGGCCCGAGCGGCGCGGCCGCGCGGCTGGAGGGATCCAAGGAGTACGCCAAGGAGGTCATGGAGGCGGCGAACGTCCCGACCGCGACCTGGAGCGCCGTCGACGACGTCGAGGCGGGGATGGCGGCGATCGAGCGCTACCCGGTCGTGCTGAAGTTCGACGGCCTCGCGGCAGGCAAGGGCGTCGTGATCGCTGCCGACGAGGCGCACGCGCGCGCGACGCTCGAGGAGTTCCTCGTCGCGCGCCGTTTCGGAACTGGACGCGTCGTCGTCGAGGAGTGCCTCGTCGGCGAGGAGCTGTCGCTGCTGGCGCTGTGCGACGGCGAGCGTGCCGTGCCGATGGCCTCCGCGCAGGACTACAAGCGCATCTTCGACGGCGACGAGGGGCCGAACACCGGAGGCATGGGCTCCTACTCGCCCGTGCCGGGCGTCGGGCCCGAGCAGGTGGCGGAGCTCTCCGCGCTCGTGCATCAGCCGATCGTCGACCTCCTGCGCGAGCGTGGCACGCCGTTTCATGGCGTCCTGTACGCCGGGATCATGCTTACGGCGGACGGCCCGAAGGTGCTCGAGTACAACGTGCGCTTCGGCGACCCCGAGACGCAGGCGGTGCTGCCGCGACTGCGCTCGGATGCCTACGAGCTGCTGTCGGCCG
>JBBSQG010000372.1:0-3588 GCA_038258125.1 Solirubrobacterales bacterium | reverse complement strand
GGGACCGAGCGCCAGCGCCTGGACGGGCGGCAGCGCGGAGAGGATCGAGTGGCCGGGAGCGACCGTCGGTGGCAGCGCCGGCCCGGCGGGAGCGGTCGGCGGCTGAGGGTCGGCCGGCGGCGGCGCCGGGTCGGCGGGGGGCGGCGGTGGCGGTGCGGGCGAGCAGACGATCAGCCGCGTGCAACGCTGCGGGGCGAGCGCCCCGGCGGGCGCGGGAACGAGGGCCGCCGCGGCGGCGAGCAGCGCGACGAGCAGGAGGCGGCGGGGCACGCGACCGCCATCGACGGGACCGCCGCCCGGCTTGAGCGCGTGCCGCTGGTGTCGGCGATCCGACGGGCGTTGCCCGCGGCGCTCGATCCGCCGCCGCGCCTGGCAGGCTGTGCGCCATGCCGACGATCGCCGTGACGTTCTACGACCTCGTCCTGACGATCCACATCCTTGCGGTCGTCGTCGCGTTCGGCGTCGTGTTCGCCTACGCGATCATCGACGACCAGCTGCGGCGAGCAGCGAAGCCGGGTGACCTGGCCGCGCTGCACCGGCTGCACGTTGTGCTCGCCCGGCGGCTGATCACACCCGCGATGACCGTCGTGCTGCTCGCCGGCCTATACCTCGCGCTCGACCGCTGGAGCCTCGGGGATCCGTGGATCAGCGCGACGTTCGCGATCCTCATCGTCCTGTTCGGGCTCACCGGGGCGGTGCTGGTGCCGGCCGACGTGCGCCTCGCTGAGCTCGCCGAGCGCGATGCGAAGGCGGGTGGCGCGCCAAGCGCCGAGTATGAGCGCGCGGCACAGCGGGCCAACGCGTTCGGCGGTCTGGCGCTGCTGCTCGTGATCGTCGCGATCTTCCTCATGGTGGCCAAGCCCGGCATGTAGTGCTTGGGGGTGCAGCGGCAGGAGTCAGCCCACCGCGGGCGAACCCAGCTCACATGGACCGGTCCACCGCGCAGCGCCGCCTCGTCAAGTCCCCGCCCGAGCTGTGGGCCGAGGTCTCAGACCAGGACGCCCTGGGCCGCCGTCTCGCGCCGTTTGGCGAGATCCGCATCACCCGCGTCGAGCCCGAGACCACCGTCGCCTGGGAGGGCGATCGCGCAAGCGGCACGGTGGAGCTCGCCGCGGCCGGGTGGGGCACGAAGGTCATCCTGACCGCGACGGCGACCGCGACGGCACCGCGGCCGCCGACCGCCGAGATCCTCGGGCAGGTGCTCGACAGCCTCGGCTCCAACCACTCCCGGCCCTTCTCGCGCGACTGAGCCTCCCTCGCTAGCGCGCAAGGCCAGAGCCTCGCCGCGGGCATGATGCCCGGGGCGAGGCGTGCGCCCGCGCCATTACCCTTCCTCCCGCGATGTCCAAGCGTCAGAAGGCCCCCGCGACGTACGAGAAGAAGGTCGAGCAGCTGCTCGAGCTGCGCGAGGCGACCGGCCGCACCAAGCGCGAGGCCGAGCGCAAGCAGCACGACCGCGGTCGCCTGAGCGCGCGCGAGCGGATCGAGAAGCTGCTCGATCCCGGCTCCTTCCAGGAGCTCGACACGTTCACGCGCCACCGCACCCACGACTTCGAGATGCAGCGCAAGCGGCCGTGGGGCGACGCCGTCGTGACGGGCCACGGGACCGTCGACTCACGGCGCGTGTGCGTCTTCTCGCAGGACTTCTCGGTCTTCGGCGGATCGCTCGGCGAGGTCATGTCGGAGAAGATGTGCAAGGTCATGGACCTGGCCGCGAAAATCGGCTGCCCGATCGTCGGCATCAACGACTCGGGCGGAGCGAGGATCCAGGAGGGCGTCGTCTCGCTGGGCGGCTACGGCGAGGTCTTCATGCGCAACGTCAACTGCTCGGGCGTGATCCCCCAGATCAGCCTGGTCATGGGCCCCTGCGCCGGCGGCGCGGTCTACTCGCCGGCGATCACCGACTTCGTCTACATGGTCAAGGGCACGTCGCACATGTTCATCACCGGCCCCGAGGTGATCCGCACGGTGACCGGCGAGGAGGTCGAGTTCGAGGAGCTGGGCGGCGCCGACACCCACGGCACGCGCTCGGGCGTGGCGCACTTCGCCTGCGAGGACGAGGAGGCATGCCTGCAGGACACGCGCTACCTGCTGAGCTTCCTGCCCTCCAACACCCTCGAGCCGACGCCGCGCGTGCTGGCGACCGACGACCCGCTGCGGATGGACCCCGAGCTCGACGAGATCGTCCCCTCGAACCCGAACAAGCCCTACGACGTGCGCCTGGCGGTCCGCATGATCGTCGACGACGGCGAGTTCTACGAGGTCCACGAGGACTTCGCGAGGAACATCGTCTGCGGCTTCGCGCGACTGGACGGCCACGCGGTCGGCATCGTCGCCAACCAGCCGGCGTCGGGTGCCGGCGTGCTCGACATCGACGCGAGCGTCAAGGGCGCGCGCTTCGTGCGCACCTGCGACGCGTTCAACATCCCGCTCGTCGTCTTCTGCGACGTGCCGGGCTTCCTGCCCGGCGTCACGCAGGAGTGGGACGGGATCATCCGCCACGGCGCCAAGCTGCTCTACGCCTTCGCGGAGGCCACGGTGCCGAAGATCACGATCATCACGCGCAAGGCCTACGGCGGGGCCTACGTGGTGATGGCCTCCAAGCACATCGGCGCCGACCTCAACCTCGCCTGGCCGACGGCCGAGGTCGCGGTCATGGGGCCGGAAGGTGCGGTGAACATCATCTACCGCCGCGACATCGCCGGCTCGCCGACACCGGACGCTCGCCGTGAGCGCCTGATGGACGACTACCGGGCCCGCTTCGCCAACCCCTATTCGGCCGCCGAGCGCGGCTACGTCGACGACGTGATCATCCCGCACGAGACGCGGCCCAAGCTCATCGCGGCGCTCCAGACCCTGCAGACCAAGCGCGTCGAGCGCCCCAAGCGCAAGCACGGCAACATCCCGCTGTGACGCTCCGCGGCGTCGCCGGGCCGGCGCTCGTGCTGGTCATCGGCGCCGCCCTGCGCTTCGCGACGCTCGACGCCCAGAGCCTGTGGTACGACGAAGCGGTCACGGCACACCTGCTGACGCTCGACCTACCAGGGCTGCTGCGCGCGATCCCCGACAGCGAGTCGACGCCGCCGCTGTACTACCTACTGGCGTGGCTGTGGACCCATGTCTTCGGCACCGGCGAGATCGGGCTGCGCTCGCTGCCGGCGCTGCTGGGGACGACGACGATCGCCGTCGTCTGGGCGCTGGGCCGGCGACTCGGCGGCGAACGCGCGGGGCTTGCGGCCGCGGCGCTCGTCGCGTTCAACCCGATGCTGATCTGGTTCAGCCAGGAGGCGCGCGCCTACGCGCTGCTCGTGCTGCTCGCGACGCTGTCGACGTTGCTGTGGCTGCGGGCTCTCCAGGACAGCCGGCCCGACCAGCCTGCCGCGGCAGACGGCGAGCCGCCGCCTTCGCCGGCGCCCACGCGACGACCTCGCGCATGGCCGCTGGCCTGGGGGCTCGTCGCCGCGCTCGCGCTCGCGACGCACTACTACGCGATCTTCCTCGTCGGCCCGCAGGCGCTCTGGCTGGCCGTGCGCCTGCCCGGCTGGCGCGAGCGGGCCACGGCGCTCGCGCTGCCCGCGCTGGCCGCCG
>JBBSQG010000371.1:0-3598 GCA_038258125.1 Solirubrobacterales bacterium | reverse complement strand
GGCCCCTCCATCGCTTCGCAGGCGGCGACCTCGACGCGGCGCCATGCCTCCATGCGCGCCTCGTCGGTCCACAGGGCGCCCATCTCGGGCCGGGTGTAGCGATCGATCACGGCCCGAGTATCGACGATTCGATCAGCCTGAGCTGCTGAGCGGCCCACCAACCTTGATGTCTAGGTCGATCGTGCGGCCGGCGATCCGCAGCCGCCCGGTCTTCTGGTTCGTGAGCTGCGCCGTTACCTCGCCGGCGGTCTCAAATCGCAACGTGACGGCCCGCGTCACCCCCGCGCCGAGCGCGCCGAAGTTCGTCTGCGGTGAATCGGCCTGCGGGTCGGTCGTCACGGTCTCGCCAGCCGCGAGGACGACCCCCAGGAGCTTGGCGAGACCGCGCAGGAGCAGGCGGGCTCGTTCTCTGCGCGGCATCACGGTGCACAGAGACTAGGTGCAACGGGAGCACGCGCGTGTCGGCGCGGCTTACGGCGTGGTCTGCGTCGTTTCCGGCCCCGTCTGCGTGCCGCCGTCCGCCTGGCGGCCCGATGGCGGCGTGACGGGCTGCCCGAGCCTCAGGCGGAACGCGACCGAGCGGCCGGCGATGTTGAGCCGCGCGCGGCGGTCGATCGTGATCTTCTCCGTGGCCTCGCCCTGCAGCTCGAAGCGCAGCGTCACGGCCTTCGTCTCGCCTGCGGCGAGCTCGCCGAAGCGGGTGGCGTCCGTCTCGGCGGCGGAGTCGGTGCGGATCCGCACTGCGCCGATCCCCAGCAGCGGGGTCTCGATGGCCAGGGGAGTCGGCCCCTCGTTGATAGCCCGCACGCGCAGGGTGAGGCGCGCCCGCCGGCGCCGCTTCCCATCCGCCGTCCCGGCGGGGTGGAGGATCGCTCCGAGGACGCGCACGCGCACCCGGGCGAGCGGGCCGCTTGGCGCGGTCGTGGTCGTCGCTGGCGTCGGCGGCTTGGCGGTGATCGTCCCCGTCGGGATCGTCGGGGTCACCAGCGGTGCGGCGGTAGTTCGGCCGCCCGTGGACGTCGTCGCGGTCGCGGCATCGTCGCGGGCGCCCGTCGTCTCAGGCCCGACGTCGTCGGCGAGGGTGACCAGCCCCGCGCCGAGCGCGAACCCCAGTCCTCCGGCTACCGCCACCAGCCCCACGAACCTGCCGAGCCCGCGCACGAACCGGCGGACCGTCTCGTTGCGCGCCGGCATGCCGGCGTCAGCTGCGCAGGATCCGCAGCGCCAGGTGTCCCGCGTTCTTGGCGTTGTCCAGCCCCACGCTCGCGACCGGCACACCGGGCGGCATCTGGACCACCGACAGGATCGCGTCCATTCCGCCCATCGCCGACAGGCGGCTGGAGAGCGGGACGCCGATCACGGGCAGGTCGGTGTGGGCGGCGGCGACACCGGGCAGCGCCGCCGACAGGCCGGCGCCGGCGATGATCACGCGCAGCCCGCGCATGCGCGCGCCGTGGCAGTACTCGGCGACGAGCTCGGGCTCGCGATGGGCGGACATCACGCGCACCTCATGACGGATGTCGGCGTCGCGCAGCACGCTGGCGGCGCCGTCCATGACGTCCATGTCGCTCTTGGAGCCCATGATGATCCCGACGCGCGGCGGGTCGATCTCGATCTCCTGCAACTGCGCGGCGACGTCACCCTGGATTGTCGGTTCGGCCTGCTCGCTCATCCGCCCATCCTCTCGTTGATCACAAGCCGGTTGCCAGCTCGACGCCGGTGCTGCGCAGCGCGCGATGCACGCGCGCGTCGAACGAAGCGACGCTTGCCCCGCGCGCCTGCGCTGTCGCGATCGCAAACCCGTCCGCCAGGCTGATGTCCAGGCTACGATGCCGGGCCGCGTCGCGCGCGATCGCCGGACTCGGTGCGACGAGCCGGATGCCGAGCGCTGCCAACGCGCCGACCGCTGACCGCAGCGTGGTCTCGTTCTCGGCCGGCTTGACCAGCGTCTCGGCGTAGTTGACGAGTGAGAGCAGCAGCTCCGTGTCGGACTCGATCATCGCGGTGATCGCCGCCGCCGCGCGGACGTGGTGGGCGTCGCGACGATCGAGCGCGGCGATCACGACGTCCGTGTCGAGCACGCAGGCGCTCACGCGCGCTCCTCGGCGCGCAGGCGCTCGAGGTAGTCGGCCTCATAGAGGCCGTCGAAGATTCCGAGCGCTCGGCTGGGCTCGGGCGGCGTGCGCCGGACGACGATCCGGTCCGGTCCGTCGGCTTCGAAGGTCACTTCGTCACCCGCCTGCAGGCCGGTCAGCTCGAGCATCTCGACGGGCAGGGTCACCTGATGCTTGCTGGAGATCCGCGGCATGCCTTTACCCTAGCGTAAAGGCAGGATGGCGCCCAGCGTGCTGGCGACGTCGGCGGGTTCGTAGGTCACCTGGCGCCAGGTGAAGCGGACGACGCGCCAGCCGAGCAGCATCAGCCGCTGGTCTCGGCGGCGGTCGTGTTCGAAGGCGCGGCGTGTCGTGTGGGGGGCGTGGCCGTCGACTTCGACGATCAGCCGTTGCTGGTGCCACAGGAAGTCGGCCTCGGCGCCGGACCCCTCGGGGAACGCGATCCAGTGGTTGACGGCGTCGGGCGGGGCGCCGATGTCGCGGCAGATCTGCAGGAATGCCTCCTCGAGATCGTTGCGTGTCGGTGTGCTGCCGGCGCGGTGCTCGGCGAGGACGGCGCGCAGCAGCTTCGCGCCGCGGCGCCCGTCGGCGCGTTGCAGGACGTCGTCGATGGCGCGCATGTCGAGTTGGCGGGCCCGTTCGGCGTGGTCAAGTGCCCGCTCGACATCGCGCTGGGTGGCGTCCTCGGCGATGTCGAGCAGGGTGCGGGCCAGCGTCGTGCAGGGGATGTTGTCGATGATGGTCACGTCCGCCGCCGTCAGCGTGGCGGCGCTATGTGTGCGGATGCCTGGCACTGTGCGGCCCCGCGCGCTGCGCGTGCTGACGTCGATCAACCGCCGTGCGCCGAGCCCGAGCTCGAGCAGGACGCCGGAGCAGTAGTGCGATGCCCACGCTTGCGGTCCACACGCGAGCACGGCGGCCATGAAGCGGCCGTTCTGGGTCAGGCGCGCGTGCCCGACGGCGAACACCCCGCGATGCACGCGATGCAGCCGGCCGCGCGCGACCCGCCGGCACACCGCGCTTGTGCTCAGGCCGAGCTCGGCGAGCTGCCATCCCGCGACCACGCCGTGCTGCCGGAACGCCAGCCCGGCGAGGCTGCGGTCGAGGGGGTCTTGCGAATTACGTGACTCATGCGCAATCGATTCGCAAGACCCCTCCATGCGCAGCGATGCTCGCGCCCATCATGTGACGGAACAACACGCGTGTGTGACAAGGCACGCGCAGAGGTGTGACGAAACTGCGCAGGCCGCGGCCAAGCGGCCGCTACGTGGGCCCGCGCCCCACCGCGCGCAGGGCGATATCGCTGCGCAGCTGGCTTCCGGCGAAGTCGATGGCGGCGGCGGCGGCGTAGGCGGCGTCTCGGGCGGACGCGGGGGAGGAGCCGAGCGCGGTGACGTTGAGCACCCGCCCGCCCGCGGTGACGATCGCGCCGTCGTCGGCGCGCCGGGCGGTGCCGGCGTGGGTGACCTCGATCCCGTCGCCCG
>JBBSQG010000370.1:0-3611 GCA_038258125.1 Solirubrobacterales bacterium | reverse complement strand
CTCCAACGAGAACTCGTACGCCGCACGGGCGATGCCGATGGCCTGCGCCCCGACGAGCGGGCGGGTGGCCTCGAACGTGGCCATCGCCGGCTGCTTCTCGCCACTGTGGCCGCGCTCACGCGCCCGGGCGAGCTTGGCGTCGAGCTTCTCCTTGCCGCCGAGCAGGTAACGGCCGGGAATGCGGCAGTCGTCGAGGAAGACGTCGGCGGTGTGCGAGGCGCGCAGGCCGTGCTTCTTCACCTTCGTTCCCTGCGTGAGGCCGGGGGTGTCGGGCCCGATCACGAATGCCGCCTGGCCGCGCGAGCCGAGCGTGCGGTCGACGGAGGCGACGATGACGTGGATCTTCGCGATGCCGCCGTTCGTCGCCCACGCCTTCTGGCCGTTGAGGATCCACTCGTCGCTGGCCTCGTCGTACTTCGCGGTGGTGCGCAGGGCCGAGACGTCGGAGCCGGCGTCGGGCTCGGAGACGCAGAACGCGGCGACCTGCGGTTCGTCGACGGTGCCGTAGCACTGCGGGATGAACTCGCCCATCTGCTCGGGCGTGCCGGCGCCGAAGATCGACGCGACGGCGAGGTTCGTGCCCATGATCGCCATCCCGATCCCGGCGTCGCCCCAGAACAGCTCCTCGTTGGCGATCGCCATCATCAGGCCGGTCGGGTCGGCGTGGAACTGGCCCATCGCCTCGAAGCCGTAGAGCCCGATCTTCGCCGCCTCCTGGATGATCGGCCAGGGCGTCTCCTCGCGCTCGTCCCATTCCTGGCCGGCGGGGCGCACGACCCCGGCGGCGAAGCCGTGCACCCAGTCGCGGATGTCGCGCTGGTCGGAGGAGAGCTCGAGCGAGAACGCGGGGGCCGCGGTTGGGTCAGCCGCGATGTCGGCGGTGGTTGACATGCTGTCAGGCTACTAGTGGGCCTCTGCTCGCCGGCCCTGGCAGGCCCCGCTCGTCGGCCCCCAGCGAGCCTCTACCCGCCGGCCCTCCAACGAGGCATGACCGGCTACCCCGCGGGCTTGCGGCCGCGCTTGAGCTGCGAGGCGAGGAAGGCGCGCACGCTCGGGACGGCAGGCCGCGAGTCGTCGAGCATCTTCAGGCAATCGGGGCACAGGCAGCCGTCGTAGTACTGCGCGAACGCCTTGCGGGTGCTCTGGTTGAGTTCGACGTCCCGGCACCAGCAGGCGTCGGTCTGCACGCCACATTCGAAGGGCTCAGAGCAGCGTGGGCAGACGGCGGGCGACATCGACATGCCACACATGTTGACGCGCCGCGCGCGCGGGCCGTGATCAGCGCGCTCACTACACGGTGTTCAGCGCCGCGCTGATGGTCCGGTGCAGCGCCGTGAGCTGCGACCACGTCGTCGCGGTCTCGACCGTGTCGACGAGCATCCCGCGGCTGAGCAACTCGTCGCGGACGTAGGCGCCATGGAAGCGGCCCTGGGCCCACGCGTTGCCCGGCGCCTGGCCGAGTGCGATCGCGCCGTGGCCGCGCAGCACGGCGAAGCCCGGCAGCGCATAGGCATCGAAGCGCTGGGCGGGCGGGCGAGGCCGGATGCGCAGCGTGACCTCGGTGATGACGCCGAGCGTGCCCTCCGAGCCCAGCAGCAGTTCACGCAGGTCCGGTCCGGCGGCACTGGCGGGGACGGCGAGGGTGGCGAGGTCTCCCTCCGGCGTGGCCGCGACGCGAACCCCAGCCCGTTTCCTGGGTCGGGATTCGCACAGCGAACGAATGGCGGAGGGGGCGGGATTCGAACCCGCGGTCCGCTCTCACGGACTCTGGTTTTCAAGACCAGCGCATTCAACCGCTCTGCCACCCCTCCAGAGGACAGACCGTAGCGCCCGGCTCACGCGGTCGCCGGGCTTGATCGGCCTTCATCCCGCGCGCGCCACCTGCACACTCGGCAGGCGCCCTTTAGACTGCTTGATCGACCCCGCCAGGAGAGGTGGCCGAGTGGCTGAAGGCACTCGCCTGCTAAGCGAGTATGGGGATTAAACTCCATCGCGGGTTCGAATCCCGCCCTCTCCGCTACATTGCACGACCCCAAGCGCCCGTAGCTCAGCTGGATAGAGCGTCGGTCTACGGAACCGAAGGTCAGAGGTTCGAATCCTCTCGGGCGCGCTGAAGAAGCCCCGCAAACGCGGGGCATTTGTATGTTTGGGGTTGGTCCGTTGGGGCAGCATGTCCCAAATATGTCCCGGGAATCTGCGTAGAATTGCGCGGGTCATGCCAGGGGTCTCGCCACCGTCCGGCCACGTCTTTCGCCTCGATCGCGTTCGAGGACCCGTCTGGTACGCGAAGTACCGGCTGCCCGACGGTCGGCAGGTGCAGCGCAAGATCGGGCCGGCCTGGACCGAGCGGGGCCGTCCGCCCGCGGGCTACGTGACCAAGCGGCTCGCCGAGGCCTGGTTGCGCGACGTGCTCGACCAGGCCCGCCGCGGGACGCTGCCCGGAATGGTCTGCACGGGCGCGACGTTCGCCGACGCCGCGGCGGAGTTCCTGCGCTACGCCGCCGACGACCGCGACTGCAAGCCCTCGACGATGCGCGACTACCGCTCGATCGTCGCGACGCACCTCGTGCCGCACTTCGGCGAGCAGCGCATCGAGGACATCACGCCGCACATGATCGAAGCGTGGCGAACCTCGTTCGGCCCGGCGCTCGCGGCGCGCACGAAGAACAAATGGCTCGTCGTCCTGCACGGCGTCTTCCGGCGCGCGCAGACGGTCTGGGGGCTGCCGGTCAACCCGGTCACCGGGATCGAGAAGTACCGCCAACGCTCCAGCGGCGACATCGACGTCTTCTCACCCGAGGAGGTGCTCGCGCTCGTGCGCGCCGCCGGCGACGAGCAGGACGCCGCTATCTACCTCACCGCAGCGTTCACCGGGCTGCGTCGCGGGGAGTTGCTCGCCCTGCGCTGGCGCGACGTGAACTTCGCGGGCCAGGCGATTCGCGTGCGCGCGAGCTTCGCCGGCGGCCAGGTCACGTCGCCGAAGTCAGGCAAGGTGCGGTCGGTTCCGATGGCCCCCGACGTCGCCACGGCGCTGGCGGCGCTCGGGCGGCGCGAGCGCTGGACCGCCGACGACGACCTCGTGTTCGTCGGGACGCTGGGCAGCCACGTCGACGGGTCGGCGCTGCGTAGGCGCTACATGGATGCGTTGCGTCGCGCCGGCCTGCGGCCGCTGCGCTTCCACGATCTGCGCCACACGTTCGGGACGCGGATGATCGCCAAGGCCGACATCCGCCGCGTGCAGGAGTGGATGGGCCATGCGGACGTGCAGACGACGATGAAGTACCTGCGCTACGCCCCCCGCGACGACGATGCCGCCCTCGTGGCCGAGGTCTTCCGAACGCAGCCGATCGTCGAACGCACCGCTTCAAGCTGACCAGGCAACGGCTGGCCCGTCGGCCGACGGAGGATCTGCACCGACGGAGGATCTGCACCTGTACGCGCGCCCGCGAGTCGCTCCGGCCACGGCTGCCCCCTTTAGTTAGGCGCCCGTCTTCGATTAAGAGGTATGAGTGCGCTTCGCTACCGCCTGCCATCGCGATGCCCTAAGCCCGGATCCACCGATCGGGCGGGTGGGCGTGCTGAAATCGGGGTGGCGGGCGGTCTGAGCGGCG
>JBBSQG010000369.1:0-3614 GCA_038258125.1 Solirubrobacterales bacterium | reverse complement strand
GGAATAGTGGAAACGATTCGCCCTCGATCGCGGTATGCCAGATGTCTGGCCAGCCGTCGTTGTCGATATCGCGGAAGTCGGCGCCCATACCGGAAATGAAGGCACCCGATTCGGGAAACGCCACGCCCATCTGCAGCGCGACCTCTTCGAACTTCTTTCCGCTCAGGTTGTGAAACAGCAGGTTCGGCGCGTTGTCGTTGGCGACGCTCACGCCGTGCGTTTCGGCGAGTTGCGCCGCGCGCGCCGGCGACGCGCCCAGCAGCGCGAGCATCGTGCCTCCGCCGGAGGCCTCGCCGGAGGCCGCCATGTGGTCGGCGCGCAGGACGACGAGCCGCAGCGCGTCGTGGTCCAGCAGCGCGCCGGCGGCCGCCAGCGCGGAGAACTCGCCGAGCGAGTGCCCAGCCAGGGCGACCGGGTCGACGTAGCCGCGCACGCGCGTCCAGCTGGCCAGCGAGGCGCAGAGGATCGCCGGCTGGGCGAAGCGCGTGGACTCGTCGACGCGGGCAAAGGGATCCTCACCGATGAGCTCGATCGCAGCTTCGAGCAGATCGGGACGTACTGCCGCCACGAGGGCGCGCATATCCGGGGTCTGGCTGCCCTGTCCGGGGAACAGGACGGCGGTGGGGCTGGAATCGAACATGGCACCACCGTCGCGGCCCGCGCCCACGCAGAACAGGCGTTCCCCCCGGGTGGGGGGTGCATCGGGTCGGGTCGGGGGGGTGGGGTCAGGCGAGCCCGCGGGGCGCTTGGCAGCTTGGGGGCGATAGAGACCCCCAACTCGCCGCACATCCAGGCGATTCGCGTCTGCGGCCGCCGTGAGTACGATCGGCTCGGTGTCCTCCACGCCTCCTCCCGTGCACACGTTCTACGACGCGATCGGCGGCGAGCCGGCCTTCCGCCGGATCGTCGCGCGCTTCTTCGAGGAGGTCGTCGCCGATCCGATCCTGCGCGCGGTCTACACCGACGAGGACCTCGGCCCCGCCGAGGACCGCCTCGGCCTGTTTCTCATGCAGGACTGGGGCGGGCCGAGGACGTACTCCGACACCCGCGGCCATCCGCGCCTGCGGATGCGCCACCACCCGTTCCGGATCGGCATCGCCGAACGCGACGCGTGGCTGCGCGCGATGCGGATCGCCGTCGACGACGCCGGACTCGACGAGGCCAACCACGCGCGGCTGTGGGAGTACATGGAGTCGACGGCGACCCACATGATCAACACCCCGGGGTGAGCCTGCGGCGTCGGCCCTCCGGCACGACCGCCGTGCGCTGCTGTCAACGCCGCGCGCAGGTGCGGTCCGGGCGCCCCGTTGGAGCGCTGACCGCCGCGGCAACATAGGATTGCGCACATGGCCATCGTGCGACTACGAGGACAGCTCGAGAAGCTCGCGGGCGGGGCGTCGCAGCTCGACATCGAGGCGGACACCGTCACCGCGCTCCTGCAGCAGCTCGAGCAGGACCATTCCGGGCTCGAGGGCTGGATTCTCGACGAGCGCGGCGTCCTGCGCCCCCACATCAACGTCTTCGTCAACGGTGAGCCGGCCGAGCAGGACACCGCGATCGAGAGCAAGGACAAGATCGAGATCCTGCCGGCGATCTCCGGCGGTACATGACCGAGTTGCTGGTCGGGTCCCGCAAGGGTCTGTTCGCACTGGAGGGTGAGCCGGCAGCGGGATTTGCGATCGTCACGCGGGCGTTCGTCGGCGAGCCGGTCGACTACGCGATGCGCGACCGCCGCACGGGGCGCCTGTTCGCCTCGGTCACGTCGCCGTTCTGGGGGCCGCGGATCTGGTTCACCGACGGTGCGCCGGATGACGAGTGGCAGCCCGCGCTCGGCGTCGCCCTGCCCAAGGGCGGCACGGCCGCGCTCAAACGCATTTGGGTCATCACCCCCGGTGAGGCCGACGGGCTCATCTACGCCGGCGGCGATCCCGGCGTGCTGTTCGAAAGCCGCGACGGCGGCGCCACATGGGCGCTCAACCGCGCGCTCTGGGAACACCCGACGCGACCGCGCTGGCGACGGGACTCCGGCGGCCTGTCGGTGCACTCGATCGCGCCCTGGCCGTGCGACCCGCAGCGGCTCGTGCTGGCGATCTCGGCCGCCGGCGTCTGGCTCACCGAGGACGGCGGCGCCACATGGGAGCATGGCAACGCGGGGATCGTCGCCGACTACCTGCCCGAGGCGGCGCGCACGACGGCGATCGACCTCTGCGTCCACCACCTCGAGCGCGCGCCCCGGCGCCCCGAGCGCCTGTTCTTGCAGTTTCACGGCGGTGTCTATCGCTCCGACGACGGCGGCCGGACGTGGACCGACATCGCCGGCGGGCTGCCGCACGACTTCGGCTTCCCCGTCGTGCTCGACCCCGCCGATCCCGACAGCGCGTACGTCATCCCGGTGACGACCGCCGACCGCGTCACCGACGGCCGCGTCGCCGTGTTCCAGACACGCGACGCCGGGGAGACGTGGACCGCGCACGCCGACGGTCTGCCGCAGGACGCGGCGTTTCTCTCGGTCCTGCGCCAGGCGTTCGCCGCCAAGGGCGAGGGCGCGACGATGGAGCTCTACTTCGGCGCGACGTCGGGCGAGATCTTCGCCTCCGGCGACGCCGGTGCGACGTGGTCGAGCGTCGCTCAGCGGCTACCGGCGATCGCGTCGGTACGCGCGGGCTGAGGAGGGCGCGTCCCGGACGGCGATGGCGGATTCGGGGTGAATAGAACCCCGAAAGCGCCACTCGCGGGCCTGCGCAGGGCGGTCGTGTCGAATCTGCGGCCTGTGGCGCTGCACGGGCGGCGCCCAACCAGGCATCGCGCCCGGCACGCGCCGCGCGCGCCGATTACCCTCCCACCCATGTCCGCCTCCCCCGCTCCCACCGCCCGCCGCTCGTGCCTGTCGGTCCCCGGCTCGTCGGCCTCGATGCTCGCCAAGGCGCCCCTCCGCGGCGCCGACGAGGTCATCATCGACCTCGAGGATGCCGTCGCCACGTCGGTCAAGGACGAGGCCCGCGATACGGTCGTCGCGGCTCTGGCCGAGCCGCAGTGGGAGGGCGTGGGCACGAGCGTGCGCGTCCACGCAGCGCGCACGCCGTGGTGTCACTCCGACGTCATCGCGATGGCGAGCGTGGCGCGTGGGCCGGGCTCGATCATCGTGCCGAAGGTCGAGAGCGCCGCGGACCTGCAGTTCGTCGAGCGCCTGCTCGACGGCGCCGAGGCAGCCGCCCAGACGGGCCGCCCGCCGCTGCGCGTTCAAGCGCTCATCGAGACCGCCGCCGGGGTCGCGCGACTGGACGAGATCGCCGCTGCATCACCGCGGCTTGACTCGCTCATCCTCGGCTACGCCGACCTCTCCGCCTCGCTGGGCCGTGCCGCCGGGACAAGAGCCGAGCTGGACTCGTGGCGCTCGATCCAGGACGCGGTGCTCGTTGCGGCGCGGACACACGACGTTGCGGCGATCGACGGCCCCTACCTCGGCATCAAGGTCGACGACGGCTTCACGGCCGCCGCGACCCGCGCGCGCGACATGGGCTTCGACGGCAAGTGGGCGATCCACCCCGCGCAGGTCGCCGCGCTCAACGAGCTCTTCACGCCCTCCGACGAGGAGGTCGAGCACGCGCGCGCCG
>JBBSQG010000368.1:0-3622 GCA_038258125.1 Solirubrobacterales bacterium | reverse complement strand
CGTCGTGGTTCAGCGTCTGCGGCGCAGCGCGCCGGCCCGGTCGAGGTCGACGGCGTTGACCAGCGCACGCAGCGCTTCGATGTCGGCACTGCGGCTGATGGCGACGACGACGATGCCGTTGGCGAGCGTGCAGGTCACGCTCGACTCGTGGCTCGCGGTCTCGAAGGTCTCGCGAAAGACGCGGCCCTCCTTCTTGTAGAACGCCTCCCGGCCGGTGTCGGTCTTGCGGTCGACGGGCGGGCCGTTCCAGTCGGCAGCCAGCGTGCTGCGTTGCGCTCCGGCGTCGATCGACAGCGACGCCGAGAACCGGTCGCGCTCGTACTCGGCCCGCAGCACGGGGCCGCTCGTGGAGAGGCCGTCCTGTCGACTCGCCGGCTCGAGCGAGGTTCGCGACCAGCCGCCGAGCCGCTCGGGCAGGAACGGCACCATGCGGGACGGGTCGAAGGCGGCGCGACGTGCCGACGTGGCGGCGGGGGTACGGTCGGTGGCCATGCCGGAAGCTCCTGCGGAAGTGGCGCGCGTCGTGTCGGCGGCTGCGGCGATGCTCGACGCAGCCGCACCCGCCAGCACGAGCGCCGCGAACCCGTGCGGCGCAGCGGGTCGTTGGCGGGCCGGCGATCGGCGTCTGGAAGATGCGTCCACGGCAGCTCGGATGGGGTGGCGGATCTTAGGCGACCGATCGCGCGGGCCTAGACTTGCTGCCTCGCAAGGCCAAGGGCTGCCGACCATGGGTCTTCTCGCCGCACTGGGCCTCGAGCCCGCTACGCTGACGCAGCCCCGACAAGGCGGGGCGGGCCGTAGTGCCGGCGGCGATGCCGGCGCTGACAGCGCCGGCGCCGCGCCCGTCGCAGCGCCGCCCGTGGCAGCCGCCCCACCGACGGTGGCACCCGGCGCCGACAAGAACCTCGTCGCGTACCTCGCCGTTCGAGACGCCATCCAGCACCTCGTCGATGCGCTCAACTCGCATGCGCAGAAGGACAACGTCCAGGGCGGAATCGACGATGCCGTCGCCAGGCTCGCCGCTGCCGACACCGAAGCCGCTGCCAAGGTCTGGAAGTCCGCGACCACGGCGCTCGCCGAGGCGCGTGCGTTCTGCGTCACGGCGAAGAAGTTGGCCGAGGACTGGGCCGGCTACGCGAAGCGACGTGCCGTCACCCAGGCGCTGATCCTGTCGCAGAAGAGTTCCGACAACGCTGACGAGACGAAGAAGCGCGAGGCCGATCTCGCCGGCGCCGACGTGCTGGCCAAGGGGCCGCCGCCCAAGTTCGCCAAGGCGATCGCCGAGCTGAAGAAGATCGACGACGACATCCGCCCCGACCTGAAAGGCCGCGTCGACCTGATCAGGGAACGCCTGCAGCAGGCCAAGGCCAGCCATGCAAAGGTGCGGGCATACCTGCAGGGGGACATCGACACCGCCGAGCCGCTCGTCGCCGCCGCCGAGGCGGCGTTCAAGGCGGGCGAATGGGCGGTCGTGCAGCAGAACTTCCGTGCCGCGCTGAAGGTGCTTGGCCCTGCGGTCCGAATGATCGAGCGGCGAACGACGTACGACCAGCAACGGGCGAAGACCGTCGCGGCGATCGCCAAGCTGAAGGGCAATGTCGAGATCACGACCCGCGCCGAGGTGCTCAACGCGATGGTCGCGCAGGCCGACACGGCATCCGCGCCCGACACGATGCGGGTCGAGGAAGGCCGCGCCATGCTCGTCGACGCCGAGAAGCAGGCCGCCGCGGTGGGTGCGCTCGCGCCGGTGCTGACCTCGCACGACCGCGAACGCGCCGCCGCCGACGCCGAGCTCGCGGCACTCGATGCGCATGCCGGCGCCGCGAAGCTGCAGGCCGAGCGCGACGCGATCCGGGCGCTGCTGGCGCAAGCCGCCGCGGCGGTTGCAACAGCCAACGCCGCCGCCGAGCCGTTGCCGGCCTGGAACGCCGTGCTGACCACGGTGCAGCGCGCTCGCGCCGACCTGGCGACGGCGAAGAAGCTCGGCGACAGCCTGGCGACGTCGCTCGCGGCCGAGGCGGCCGGTGCCGATCCGCCGAGCGACGCGAAGCGGCTCCAGGCGGCGCTCTCGACGCTGCGCGCCGACGGGCAGGCCGCGGCGAAGAAGCCCGGCGCCGCCACTGCGAAAGACGACTTCGCGCGCTTCGAGCAGCGCGCGAAGGACGCCGATGCGGGGCTCAAGTCGGGCGATGTCGCGGGCGCCGGCACGGCACTCGCCGACGCCGGCCGGGCGCTCGCTGCGGCGAAGGCGGTTCAGGCCGAGCACGGCCAGTTCACCTCGCGCCTCGGTGGCGTCGAGACGCGTCTCGCGGCGCTGAAGAAGTCGCCGCGCGCGAAGTCGGTGCAGGCGCGGCTCGATCCCGCCGCCGCTGCGTTGGCCGACGCGAAGGCCAAGGATGCCGCGCACGACGGGCCGGGCGCGATCGCCGCGTTGCGCCTGGCCGCCGACGCGGAGGCCGCCGCAAGCCGCGCCGACGCCGATCGCAAGGCATTCGACGAGCGCGCCGATGGCCTCGACAAGCGCGTCAAGGCGGTGAAGCAGGTGGCCGACAAGCAGCCGCTGGCGGCCTCGCTGGCCAGCGGCAGAACAGCCGCCGACGGGCTCGACTTCGGCGCCGCGAAGCAGGCGCTCGACAGCGCCGAGACCGGGCTCGACAAGCTTCGCCTCGGCGGCATGACCAAGGGCAAGACGCCGGACACGAAGGCGATCGCCGCGCTCGCCGACAAGATGACGAAGCAGGGCGGCGGCACCGCGGTCGACGAGCTGATCCGCAGCGTGCCCGACGGCAACGCCAACGCGAAGCTGGTCAACGCGCTCGCCAAGGGCCGCTTCGGCGTCTCGTTCTCTAGCGGCAAGAAGCTCGACGCCGGTACCGACGAGGCGAAGGCGATGAAGGCCGTGTGCGACATGTTCGCGGCGCTGCCAAACGACATCCGCGGCAACCCGAGCGTCAAGGGCATCAGCCACAAGGATGCGATTCCCAACGCCAAGACCAAGGGCGTCGGCGGCGGCTACGCCTTCGACGATGCGACGATCGAGCTGAAGGGCCGGCCCGGGCTGGCGGACCAGAACTTCGGCGCCAAGCAGCTGATCAAGGATCCAGTCACCAACGCCAACGTCCCACAGCTCGGCGCAGTGGAGAACACCTGCAAGCCGGTCGACGAGAACCCCGTCGACTTCCTCGCCTTTGCCGCGGCGCACGAGGTCGGCCACGGCATCGACGACCAGAATGGCTTCATGAAGCGCGAGGGTGCGAAGCCCTCGCGCGGCGGCTGGGTGAACTTCGGCGCGAGCGTCGGCCCGCTGGTCGACATCGTCGCGCCTCACTTCAAGCTCGACGCCGATCCCGTGCACCGGCAGTACGTGCTCGACCGGATCCAGAGCAAGCCAGCGACGCGGCCGAGCGAGGCAGCCGGCTCGGACGAGGCGAAGGCGCTCGACGACTTCGACCTGTGGCACGCACTGGCGACCTCGCGCAACATCTATCGGCGCGAGGGCGACAGCCAGAAGATCAAAATAGGCGACTACATCTACCACGAGGCGTACACGCGCTCGTGGGTGGGCTATCTGGCGGCGGCGCGCACCCAGGCGCTGACCGGCTACCAGTTCCGCGCACCTGGT
>JBBSQG010000367.1:0-3626 GCA_038258125.1 Solirubrobacterales bacterium | reverse complement strand
GCCACCGCGTCGCCGAGCTCGTCGCGGGTCAGGGCCTCGCCGGCGAGCGCCTCGCCGATCGCGTCGAGCACGGCCGCCGCCTCGGCGCTCGTCATGCCGAACGCCTTGCGCCAGCTCGCCATCTCATAGCGCGGCTTGATCACGCCCTGCGCGCCGACCCAGAGGGCGAGCTCGACGGCGGGCAGCAGGTGCAGCGTGCCGCGCATCGCCCACGTCCGCACGAGCGTGCGGTCACGCCACAGCGCCTGCTTGACGGCATCGCGGTCCAGACCGTCGACGCGCGCCCACAGCGTCAGCTCGGCCGACGACTGCACCTGCGCATGCAGGCCGCACACCCGCGCGACGACGTCCAGCCAGTCGCCGGCCGGCGCGCGGCGGGCCAGGCCGTGGCGCGCGACGCGCCACGCCAGGACGGACTCCCACGTCAGCTCGCTGGCCACGAACACAACCCCGTGACATGCTTCGGGCACGAGCTGGCATCCTCGGGACGGCGTGGTCCGGACGACGTGTTGACGCGCCGATCCCGATACTTCCCCATATGACTTCCGATTCTGATCAGCTCTGCGTCGACTCCATCCGCGCCCTCGCGATGGACGCGATCCAGAAGGCGAACTCCGGTCATCCGGGTCTTCCGATGGCCATGGCGCCAACCGCCGTCGTCCTGTACCGGCACATCATGCGCCACGACCCGGCGGATCCCCTGTGGCCCGACCGTGACCGCTTCGTGCTCAGCGCCGGGCATGGTTCGATGCTCCTCTACTCGATCTTGCACCTCACCGGCTACGACCTCTCGATGGACGAGATCAAGCAGTTTCGCCAGTGGGGCTCGCTCACCCCGGGCCACCCCGAGCGCGACCGCGTCCACGTCACGCCCGGCGTCGAGGTCACGACGGGCCCGCTCGGCGCCGGCTTCTCCAACGGCGTCGGCATGGCGCTCGCCGAGAAGTACCTGCGCGAGCACTACGGCGAGGAGGTCCAGAACCACTTCGTCTACGCGATCGTCTCCGACGGCGACCTGATGGAGGGCATCTCCGCCGAGGCGGCCTCGCTGGCCGGCCAGCTCGGCCTGGGCCGGCTCGTCTACCTCTACGACGACAACGACATCTCGCTCGACGGTCCGACATCGCTGAGCTTTGACCGCGAGGACGTCGAGAAGCGCTTCGAGGCCTACGGCTGGGACGTCTCCGCCGTCCACGACGCCAACGACATGGTCGCACTCGAGGCAGCGATCAAGGCCGCCCAGAAGGTGACCGACAAGCCGTCGCTGATCCGCGTCAAGTCGATCATCGGCTACCCGTCGCCGAACAAGCAGGGTTCGAGCAAGGCCCACGGCGCCGCCCTCGGCGAGGATGAGGTGCGCGCGACGAAGGAGGTCATGGGCTGGGATCCCGACAAGCAGTTCTACGTCCCTGACGAGGCCTACGCCGCCGCCTCGATGAAGGACGAGGGCGCCGCCGCGCACGCCGAGTGGAGCGAGCGCTTCGACACCTGGCGCGCCGCCAACGCCGACCTCGCCGAGGAGTGGGACCTGGCGTGGGCCGGCAAGCCGCTGCCCGGCGTCGCCGACGCGCTGCGCGGGATCGACTGGGACAAGCCGAAGATCGCCACCCGCAGCGCGGGCGCGAAGGCGATGGCCGCCATCGAGGCGCTCACGCCGACGATGGTCGGTGGCGCCGCCGACCTGTCGGAGTCGACGAAGACCGAGTTCCCCAACTCCGAGCGCTTCACGGCCGAGACGGCCGGTCGCAACGTCTTCTTCGGCGTGCGCGAGCACGGCATGGGCGGCGCGGTCAACGGGATGGCCGCCCATGGCGGCATCGTGCGGCCCTACGGCTCGACGTTCATGCAGTTCGCCGACTACATGCGCGGCGCGATCCGCCTGTCGGCGCTCACCGGGCTGCCGTCGGCGTGGGTCTTCACGCACGACTCCGTCGCGCTCGGCGAGGACGGCCCGACCCATCAGCCCGTCGAGCACCTGGCGGCGCTGCGCGCGATTCCCGGCCTGGTCGTGCTGCGTCCGGCCGACGCACACGAGACCGCCGAGGCGTGGCGGGTCATCATCGAGGACCTCGAGGGCCCGGCCGCGCTCGTGCTCTCGCGTCAGGACCTGCCGGTGCTGGACCGCTCGACGTACGGGTCGGCCGAGGGCGTCGCGAAGGGCGCCTACGTGCTCATCGACGCCGATGACCCCGAGGCGATCATCATCGCCACGGGCGGCGAGGTGTGGGTCGCGCTGGAGGCGGCCGAGCAACTCGACGTGCCGGTGCGCGTCGTCTCGATGCCCTCCTGGGAGCTCTTCGAGCAGCAGGACGAGGACTACAAGACCGCGGTCCTGCCGATCGACCTGCCGACGGTCTCCGTCGAGGCCGGCGTCCGGATGGGCTGGGAGCGCTACGCCGACGCGATCGTCTCGATCGACCGCTTCGGTGCCTCGGCGCCTGCCGAGCGGATCCTCGAAGAGTTCGGGATCACGCCGGAGAACGTCGCCGCGCACGTGCGCGAACTGCTCGCCTAGTATCGCCTGGTACCGCGAAGGCCGCGAGCCGCCACCGGACAGCCCGCTGCAGCCAATGCCCGATATCGCGGCCGAGATCCGCTCGCCGTCGACCTGGCGCTATGACATCGGCCCGAAGATGCGCCGCTAGGAGCAATACGGGCTGCCCGAGCTGTGGCTCGTCGACACCGCGGCCGACGAGATCCTCGTCTACCGCCGTTCGTCCTCCAGCGCACCGTCCTTCTATGTCTATCTGCAGCTTGCCCGCACGGACGATCTGACGTCGCCGCTGCTGCCCGGCTTCGCGCTCGCGCTCGACGAGCTGTTCGGGCCGCCGCCCCCGGCTACGGGTTGACGACCGCGGCCAGCCGCGCGGCATCGGCCGACACCGTCACGTGGATCGCGGCCGGCTCGCGCACCCAGGCGATGAGGTTGTGCGACTGCAGGCGGTCGAGCAGGAACTCAAACGCGCGCGCCTGCGCCCCCGACACATAGGTGCGCAGGATGTCGAACGACCAGCCCGTCGTGTGCAGCGAGTAGTTCGGTGTCGCCTGGCGGTTGCGTGACCGCAGCAGGCGCTGGTAGCGCTCGTCGCGCACGCTGCTCGTCAGGACGAGCGGCGCCTCGCCGGAGATCGCCTTGACCCCGGCGCCGACGTAGGCGAGCAGGTCGAGCGCCGGTCTGCGCAGGCCGCGGTAGGTCGCCGGTGAGCTCTTCAGGCGGCCGGCCAGCTCCCCCATGCCTGGGTCGATCGCGAGCCCGTCATCGAGCAGGGCCGCGCGAGGCAGCGCGAGGATCCGGCCGTCGTCGTAGGCGGCGCGCAGTTCGTCGGGCGTGGCGAAGCGCTCGGTCTCGTCCTTGGGATGCAGCACCTCCTCGGCGGAGTTCTTGGCGTTCTGCAGCGCCGACATGCGATCCAGCCGGGCGGGGTCGGAGCGGTACAGGCGCATGATCTCGCGCGCCGCCATGACGCGCCACAGGTAGGTCGCCGAGTCGTCACCGAGGCGCGCGAGCCGTTCGTAGGCAGCCGCGTGGTTTGTCGGTGTCGAGTCGAAGTACAGCCGCGCGTAGGAGACCGCGCCCTCGCCGTAGTCGCGCAGCACGTTCTGCACGTTGCCGACGCCCATGTGGT